>NZ_CBAICG010000008.1:0-121542 GCF_964715405.1 Solirhodobacter sp.
TGCTGGACGAGGTGCGCAAGGTCGCCCTTGCCGGGTTCCGCACCCTGGTGACCACCCTCACCAAGCGGATGGCCGAAGACCTGACCGAATACCTGCACGAACAGGGCATCCGCGTGCGCTACATGCACTCCGACATCGACACGATCGAGAGGATCGAGATCCTGCGCGACCTGCGGCTGGGCGCCTTCGACGTGCTGGTGGGCATCAACCTGCTGCGCGAGGGGCTGGATATCCCCGAATGCGGGCTGGTGGCGATCCTCGATGCGGATAAAGAAGGCTTCCTGCGCTCGGAAACCTCGCTGATCCAGACCATCGGGCGGGCGGCGCGCAACGTCGAGGGCCGCGTCATCATGTATGCCGACCGCATCACCGGCAGCATGGAACGCGCGATCCGCGAAACCGACCGCCGCCGCGAAAAGCAGGTGGCCTACAACCTTGCCCACGGCATCACCCCCACCACGATCCGCAAAAACGTCGACGACGTGATCCACGGGCTGTTTCAGGCCGACACCGACCAGAGCCGCGTCACCGCGACGCTGGATAAACCGATGTTCGGCCAGAACCTCGCCGCGCATCTGGACGCGCTGCGGATTCAGATGCGCAAGGCCGCCGAGAACCTCGAATTCGAGGAAGCCGCGCGCCTGCGCGACGAGGTGCGACGGCTGGAGGCGGTGGAACTCGCCGTCGCCGACGACCCGCTGGCCCGCCAGTCGGCGGTGGAGGAAGCGGTGGAAGAGGCCGTGAAGGCGCGCGGCCGCTCGACCGGCGGGCGCGGCGGGATGCACGGGGGGAAACGGGGCGGCCGCCGCAGCTAACTGAATTCATCGCGCTCATTGTCAAAAACAAATTGCGCGCCACGTTTGCAACTTGCGCTGAGCCCGTTTTTGCGGTAGATAAAAGCAAGAAGTCGGAGGTAGCATGAGCAGAATCGGATACTCGCAACGCATACGGCAGCGCATCGCGCAATTGGAGGCGGCTATCGTTGATGCCCAGTCCGAGCTTGATGAGCTTCGCGTTGCGGAGCGTGTGCTCGGGCGCCTCGGATCAATCAATGAGGATGAGGAGCAACCAGTTGGGCCAAGCCGGGCCTCTACAACCACATCTGGACATCTCACTGTCGCGGACAAGGCTGTTGATGCATTAACGCGGCATGGACCGCTTGACACATTGTCTTTGCTTGCGATCCTACAAGCCGAGTGGCGTCCGGATTTGCAACAAACAACCCTTAGTTCTACGCTGTCCAGAACAAAAGCATTGGGACGGATTGCTCATGAGGACGGAAAATGGTGTGCTCCGTCAATCAAAAACGAAGAGCCGCCCGAAGGCGGCTCCTTAGAGACTCTCGCGGAAGGTAGCACTTCACGCGATTGGGGTGGCGGAGTTTAAATATTACGCCACTCAAGTTCCGGGACGCAGGAGACTGCACTTCTTGCCTCTGCTGCGCCTCGCAGGCCCCGTTTTGGGGGTCACTTGGTCCAGATCTTGCCCCTTCCACAAGGGCTTAAGAGCAAACGGCGTCGTTGGGTCCAAACTAACGGCGCCGTTTGTGCAATGTAATACGGAAGTTCACTCAGGTCAAACGGCGCGGTCTACCCGCCCAAACCAATCCCCCCGGAGCCCCCCAATGTCCCTCCTCGCCAACCTCTTCGCCGGCATCTTCCTCGCCAACGCCCTGCCGCACCTGATCGCGGGCCTGCTCGGCATGCCCTTCCCCACCCCCTTCGCCAAACCCTCCGGGGTGGGCAATTCGGCGCCGCTGGTGAATTTCGTCTGGGGCAGCGCCAACCTGGCAGTCGCCGCGCTGCTGCTGGTCTGGCAACCGGTCGTGTTCGGCCTCAACCTGCCCTTCGGCGTCGCCGCCCTCGGCGCCTTCCTGATGGGGGCCGTCATGTCATGGCAGTTCGGCCGCGTGCGGACCGCTCGCCGCTGATCCGGTTCGCCCCCTCACGCCACCTTCCCAACCCCGCCCAAATCACCCCGCCCGGCCAGCAGCCCGGCGACCGAGATATCCTCGTCCAGCGCTTCCCAGTGGATGCCAAAGGGTGAAAGCTCAAACCCCTCCCGCGCCACCGGGTCGGCATGCAAGAGCCGTGGGAACCACGCCAGCGGCACCCCGATCACGCGCCCGTCCGACAGCCCGACCCACATCGCGTCCTCGTCGAAGCGGATGGTCTTAGCCGAAATACTCATGCCACGCCCTTTCGATCCGGTCGCGGTTTTCCGCCACCACCTGCACCAACCGCCGCAGGGTCCGCGCGTCGAACCCGGCACTTTCCGCGACCGCTACCTCGGGCCGCAGCCAGACCTTCGCTTCCGCCCCGGCGCCCATCACGTGCACATGCGCAGGTTCACGCGGGTCGCCCTCGTTCGAGTAGAAGAAGAAACGGAATCCGCCCGCGCGGAAGATCGTCGGCATGCGGACAGGCTAACCCGGGCCGCCTTCTCTGGCAACGTGCCCCCTCACAGGAACGACGATGACCCCTGCCCGCAGGCCGCCAAGGCCACCAGCAGGCCCATCACAAGCATCCACCTGAACCGCATCCGTGCCTCCTTTGTCTGGCCGGGGCCGTCCCGGCGGGGCGAGTTTGCGCCCGTCCGGCTTGCGGTGCAACGTCGGTGCGGTTTCGGTGCTTTTTCGGTATACCAGAAATGCTATGCGATTACCTCGAACTTATCCACATCGACCATGCCAAAGTCGGTGATCTTCAGGTGCGGGATGACGGGCAGGGCGAGGAAGGCAAGCTGCAGGAACGGCTCTTCCAGCACCACGCCCAGCGAGGCCGCCGCCGCCCTGAGCTTGCGCAGGCTGGCCTCGACCACCTCGAACGGCTCAAGGCTCATCAGCCCCGCGACAGGCAGCGCAAGCTCGGCCAGCACCGCGCCGCCCGCCACCACGACGAACCCGCCCTCGATCTGCCCCAGCCGGTTCGCGGCCAGTGCCATGTCGGCGTAATCGACCCCCACCACCGCGATGTTGTGGTGGTCGTGGCACACGGTGGAGGCGATGGCGCCCCGCTGCAGCCCGAAGCCGTGCACGAAGCCGGTGGCCATGTTGCCGTTCACCCCGTGCCGCTCGATCACCGCGATCTTCACCAGATCGCGTGTGGGGTCGGGCCGCTTGTCGCCATCGGTGGGGGCGATCACCTCGGTCAGGTGGTCGGTGATGATCTTGCCGGGAATGATGCCGATCACCGGCGTTTCGGCCCGGTTGCCCGCGGTGCGGAAATCGGTGGCCTTGACCGTGCGTGCCTTCACCGAATGGCGGGCGACCGGCGGAATCACCGCGCGCGCCGCGAAGGCCGCATCATCCGCCACCACGCCGCCACAGATCACCATCCGGGCGCGGCACGCCTCCAGGCTGTCGATCAGCACGATGTCGGCGCGCTTGCCCGGCGCGATCAGGCCGCGGTCCTTCAGGCCGAAGGCCTCGGCCGCCGAGAGGCTGGCCGCGCGGTAGACCGCCAGCGGCGGGGCGCCGAGCGCGATGGCCGTGCGGATGACGTAATCGAGGTGCCCGTGTTCGGCGATGTCCAAGGGGTTGCGGTCATCGGTGCAGAACGCGATGTAGGGCGAATTCCGCTCGGTGATGAGGCCCACCAGCGCGTGCAGGTCTTTCGACACCGAGCCCTCGCGGATCAGCACCCGCATCCCCTTGCGCAGCTTTTCCAGCGCCTCGGATGCGCTGGTCGCCTCATGCTCGGTGCGGATGCCGGCGGCGATGTAGGCGTTCAGGTCGCGCCCGGTCAGCAGCGGCGCGTGGCCGTCGATGTGGCGGCCGCGCCAGGTTTGCAGCTTGGCCATGCAGCCCGCGTCGCGGTGGATCACGCCGGGATAGTTCATGAACTCGGCGAGGCCACTGGTGCGCGGGTGGTCGCGCAGGGGGATCAGGTCGGCGGCCTCCAGCCGGGCGCCGGTGGTTTCCATGTGCGTCGAGGGCACGCAGGACGAAAGCTGGACGCGGATGTCCATCACCGTGCGGGTCGAGGCGTCCAGGAAGTAGGCGATGCCGGTCAGCCCGCAGACGTTGGCGATTTCGTGCGGGTCGCAGATCGCGGTGGTGACGCCGCGCGGGGTCACGCAACGGTCGAACTCGAACGGCGTGACCAGCGAGCTTTCGATGTGCAGGTGGGTGTCGATGAAGCCGGGCACGAGGATCGCCCCCTGCGCGTCGATCACGCGAACACCGTCATAGCCACCGTCGTAAACCCCCACGATGGTGTCGCCGCAGATCGCCACGTCGGTTTGCAGCAGCTCGCCCGTGATCAGGTCGAACACCCGCCCGCCGCGGATCAGCAGGTCGGCGGGCCGTTCGCCCCGGCCCTGCGCGATGATCTCTGTAAGGTCCGCCATCCGTCTGTTCCCCGCGCTGTCCGATGCGCCACAGAACCGCATGCGGCCGGGCCCGTCCAGCCCCCAATCCCGCCCCGGCGGACCTTGAACCTGGGGCGGAAACCATGCTTGATCCCGTCAGGCGCCGAAAAACGCCGCCTGCGGCCGCACGAAAGCCGCCTCTCGAGTCCTGGCCCCTTCGATGCGTCCCCTGCGTGGCATCCTGTTGAAACTCCTGTCGGTCACGATCTTTCTCGTGATGTCGTCCTGCATCAAGGCGGTGTCGGACCGTGTGCCCGCAGGCGAGGCCGTCTTCTTCCGCTCGGGCTTCGCGATGCCGGTGATCCTGGTCTGGCTGGGGCTGCGCGGCGACCTTGGCACCGGGTTGCGCACCGCCATTCCGCTGGGGCACGCGCGGCGCGGGATCATGGGCACGATCGGCATGGGCGCGGGATTCGCGGGGCTGGGGCTGCTGCCGTTGCCCGAGGTCACGGCGCTGGGCTATGCGTCCCCGCTGCTGACGGTCGTGTTTGCCGCAGCGATGCTGGGCGAGCGGGTCCGGCTGTTCCGACTGTCGGCGGTGGCCCTTGGCCTGTGCGGCGTGCTGATGGTGCTGACGCCGCGCCTCACGGCATTTTCCGGCGGTGCTGCCGACCGGATCGAGGCGATCGGCGCGCTGATCGTGCTGGGCGGTGCGGTATTTTCGGCGCTGGCGCAGATTCAGGTGCGCCGTCTGGTGGCGACCGAGGAGATATCGGCGATCGTCTTCTACTTCTTCGTCACCGCCACCACCCTGTCGCTGATCACGCTGCCCTTCGGCTGGGTTGTGCCGACGCGGACCGAAGCGTCCTTGCTGATCGGCGCGGGCATCACCGGGGGCCTTGGGCAGATCCTGCTGACCACCGCCTACCGCGAAGCCGACGCGTCGCTGGTGGCGCCATTTGAGTATGCCTCGATGGTGCTGGCGATCCTCGTGGGCTACTTTGTCTTCACCGAGATCCCCGACCACGGCACTTTGGCCGGGGGCGCGGTCATCGTGGCCGCCGGCCTGCTGATCCTGTGGCGCGAGCGTCAACTGGGCCTGGAACATGCCCGCCAGCGCCGGGCGAGCACGCCGACCTGAAGGCGGCCGGGCGCGGCTGAAGCCGCGCCCGGTGGTCCGGCAATCACGCCGCCTCGGTGACACCCTCCGGCAGCTTGGCGCCAGTCATGAAGGCCACCGCGTCCGACATCGTGTAGTCCTTCGGATTGATGACGCAAAGCCGCTTGCCCAGCCGGTGGATGTGGATCCGGTCGGCAACCTCGAAGACATGCGGCATGTTGTGGCTGATCAGCACGATCGGCAGCCCGCGCCGCTTCACGTCAAGGATCAGTTCCAGCACCCGGCGGCTTTCCTTCACGCCCAGCGCGGCGGTCGGCTCGTCCATGATGATGACCTTGGAGCCGAAGGCGGCGGCCCGCGCCACCGCCACACCCTGACGCTGGCCGCCTGACAGCGTTTCCACCGCCTGGTTGATGCTCTGGATGGTCATCAGGCCCAGTTCGGTCAGCTTCTCGCGGGAAATCCGCTCCATTTCCGCGCGGTCGAGCTTGCGGAACAGCTTCCCCATCACGCCCGGCTGACGCAGTTCGCGCCCCATGAACATGTTGTCGGCGATCGACAGAGCCGGACTCATCGCAAGGTTCTGGTAAACCGTCTCGATCCCGGCCTCGCGCGCGGCGATGGGCGAGTTGAAATGAATCTCCTGCCCATCGAGCGAGACCGTGCCCTCGTCGGGCTGGATGGCGCCCGACAGGATCTTGATCATCACCGACTTTCCGGCACCGTTGTCGCCGATCACGGCCAGGATTTCCCCCGGATAGAGGTCGAAATCGCAGTGATCGAGTGCGGTGACCCTGCCGAAGCGCTTTACCAGGCCTCGGGCCTTCAGAATGGGTTCCATCACGCTGCCGCCTTTCTGATCCACTGGTCCACGGCCACCGCCGCGATGATGAGCACACCGATCAACAGGTAGGTCCACTGCGGATCGGTGCCGTACATGCCGAGGCCGAGCGAGAAGACGCCCACGATCAGTGCCCCGAACATCATGCCGAGGATCGACCCGCGCCCGCCGAACAGCGAGATGCCGCCGATCACCACGGCGGTGATCGAGTTGATGTTTTCAAACTGACCCGAGGTCGGCGAGACCGAGCCGAGCCGACCGATCAGCGCCCAGCCTGCAAGCGCGCAGATCAGGCCCGACAGGGTGTAGACCGAGATGATGACGTTCTTCACCTGCACCCCGGCGAGTTCCGCCGCCTCGGGATCGTCGCCGACGGCATAGACATGCCGCCCCCAGGCGGTGTGCCGCAGCACGTAGGCCAGAACGATCACGAGAACGACCATGGTGATCGCGCCATAGGTCAGGACGGCGCCGCCGACCTCGACCGTCGAGCCGAAGAATTGCAGCAGCGGCGCCTTGTCCTCGATGTCCTGGGCGCGCAGCGTCTCGTTCGCCGAATAAAGGAAGTTCGCCGCGAGCACGATCTGCCACATGCCAAGGGTCACGATGAACGGCGGCAGCTTCATCCGCGCCACCAGCGTGCCGTTGACGAACCCGATCAGCGCGCCGAAGACCATTCCGCACAGCACTGCCGCACCGGGCGGAATGCCGTAGCGGAAAACGAACTGCCCCATGATCACCGACGACAGCACCATGATCGCGCCGACCGAAAGCTCGATACCGGCGGTCATGATCACCAGGGTCTGCGCCGCACCGACGATGCCGGTGATGGCGACCTGCTGGAAGATCAGTGTCAGCGCATAGGCCGAGAAGAACTTGCCGCCGATGATGATGCCGAAGATGATCACGGATGCGAGCAGCACGATCAGCGGCACCAAGGATGGCGTCTGGTGCAGCATCGACTGGAATCGCTGAACCTTGCTGCGCGGTTCGGTGAATTCGGCCACCTTGCTCTGCCCCGAAGCGATCGCTGTCTCGAAGCTCTGCGGGCCACGAATTTCCGTTGCCATTGTTTCCCCCTCCTCCACGGCCCTCTTCGGGGCCGGATGTGGAAAGGGGCGGCGCTGCCACCGCCCCTTCATCACTTATTCTGACGCTCAGTCTTGCGTCAAATCAACCCCAGCAGAGCTCTGCGCCCTTTTTGGTGTCGATCGACGGAACGCCAGCCACCGGGTGATCGGTGATCAGTTGCACGCCGGTGTCGAAGAAGTTCTTGCCTTCGGTCGGCTGCGGCTTGGTGCCGTCCTTGGCCCAGGCGGCGATCGCCTCGATGCCCTTCGACGCCATCAGCAGCGGGTATTGCTGCGAGGTCGCGCCGATGACGCCTTCCTTGACATCCTTGACGCCCGGGCAGCCGCCGTCGATCGAGACGATCAGCACGCCCTTCTGCTTGCCCACGGCCTTCAGAGCCTGGAAGCCACCGGCGGCCGAGGGCTCGTTGATCGTGTACATGACGGTCGGGTTCGAGTCTTTCGCCAGCAGGGTTTCCATCGCCTTGCGGCCACCCTCTTCGTTACCGGCGGTCACTTCGTGGCCGATGATGCGCGGGTCGGTTTCGTCGCCCCACTTGTTGGGGTCTTTCACGTCGATGCCGAAGCCGGTCAGGAAGCCCTGGTCGCGCAGCACGTCCACCGAAGGCTGCGACACGGCGAGGTCGAGCATCGCGATCTTCGCGGTGGCGGCCTTGTCGCCCAGCGTCGCCGTGGCCCATTGGCCGATCAGTTTGCCGGCGGCGAAGTTGTCGGTCGCAAAGGTCATGTCGGCCGCGTCGATCGGGTCAAGCGGCGTATCCAGTTCGATCACCAGCACACCGGCCGCACGGGCCTTCTGCACCGACGGAACGATCGCCTTGGTGTCCGAGGCGGTCAGCAGGATCCCTTTGGCGCCGTTGGCGATGCAGGTCTCGATCGCGGCCACCTGGGATTCGTTGTCGCCGTCAACCTTGCCGGCATAGGCTTTCAGGTCGATGCCCAGCTTCTTGGCCTCGGCCTGGGCGCCTTCCTTCATCTTCACGAAGAAGGGGTTGGTGTCGGTCTTGGTGATCAGGCAGGCGCTGACGCCCGCAGCCATCGCCGGAGCAGCCGAGATCAGCGCAAGGGCGGCGGCGCCGAACAGGGCGCCGGTTTTGAATTTGGTCACGATGGTCCTCCCAGAATATGGTTGGGGCAGAAACGCCCCTCGTTCTTCGCAAGCCGCAGTGTTCCTCCCGCTGCGATGGGCACAGAAAAGCTGATTCCCGCCGCTGCGTCAACATAAATAAATCACTGTGAATTAGTATTGACAGACTCCTCTTTTCCTTTGCACTCTCGGATGAACGGCCCGATCTGCGGGCTGCAAAACGCGGCACGAACCGCGCCGGGAGGAGACCGCCGAAGGATCGACGCGATCCGGCACATCGCTGTGCCGGGCGTCGTGCAGCAAGGCTTCGCCCTGCGTTTCGGGCTGCCGGGATGGCGCGCGAAAGAGCTGGAACATGCTGATCGGGATACCTTCGATACTCGGGCCGGACCTGCTTTTCACCCTCCGGTCGATGGGCCACGGCGACGAGATCGCGCTGGTCGACGGGAACTATCCCGCGCAAGAGCACGCGCGCCGTCTGGTGCGGGCCGACGGCCATGGAATCATCGCGCTGCTGGAGGCGATCCTGACGGTGATGCCGCTCGACCATGCCGTGCCCGAGGCGATTTTCCGCGCCTCGCTCAACGGCGATCCGGCGCAAAAAGCGCCAATTCACGCCCGGATCGAGGAAACCTGCGCCAGCCGCGTGCCGGGCTTCGCCGTGCGGGCGCTGTCGGGCGCCGACCTCTACCCCCGCATCCGGGGCGCCCATACGATCGTCGCCACCAGCGAGCCGGAGTTGTTCGCGAACGTCATCCTGCGCAAGGGTGTGATCCGCCCGGACGGCACGACGTGAGCCCGGCCGCCGACGAGGGGGAGCATGACGCGGTGAAGCAGGTTCAGGAGATCGTGCCAGACCGGACCCAGCCCGAGGGCGGTTTGCGCGGCTCGAACCAGTCCGGGATGCGCGCTTACAACGAGCGGCTGGTGCTCTCGCTCGTCCGTCGTCAGGGGGCGCTGGCGAAATCCGATATCGCACGCATCACCGGGCTGTCGGCGCAAACCGTTTCCGTCATCATGCGCAGCCTCGAAGCGGACGGGTTGCTGGTGCGCGGCGAGCCGATCCGCGGCCGCATCGGCCAGCCCTCGGTGCCGATGTCGCTGGCGGCCGACGGCGCCTTCTTCTTCGGGCTGAAGATCGGGCGGCGCAGCGTCGACCTGATCCTGGTGGATTTTCTTGGCGGGATCGTCGCGCACCGCCGCCAGACCTACCGCTATCCCACCCACGATGCCGCGGTGGAGTTCGTCGCCCGCACCCTGCCTGCGATGATCGCCGCGATGCCCGAGCCGCTGCGGGGGCGGATCGCGGGCCTTGGCATCGCGATGCCGTTCCAGATGTGGAACTGGGCGCAATACATCGGCGCGCCGCAAGCCGAGATGGACGCCTGGCGCGACCGCGACATCCAGTCCGAAATCGCCGCCTTCAGCCCGGTGCCGGTCTATGTGCAGAACGACGCAACCGCCGCCTGTGGCGCCGAACTGGTGTTCGGCACCGGCGAACGGCCGAAGGATTTTCTGTATTTCTACATCGGCTACTTCGTCGGCGGCGGCATCGTGCTGAACGGACAGTTGTTCACCGGGCGCACCGGCAACGCGGGCGCGCTCGGTTCGATGCCGGTGCCGGGGCCGGATGGCACCATGCGGCAACTCATCTCGGTCGCCTCGATGGCATCGCTGGAACGCTACCTGCTGGCCGCCGGGCTGTCGGCGGACACGCTTTGGGACACGCCGCCCAACTGGTCGATGCCGCCAATGATCCTGGACCGCTGGCTGGAGGAGGCCGCGCAGGGGCTGGCCCACGCGATCCTGTCGGCCGCCGCCGTGCTGGACGTCGAGGCCGCGCTGATCGATGGCTGGCTACCGGAAGCGGTGCGACGCGCGTTGGTGCTGCGAACCCGCACGGCCCTGGGGGCGCTCGACGTCGCCGGGCTCGAAGCGCCACAGGTGCGCGAGGGCACGGTGGGCGACCAGGCCCGCTCGCTCGGCGCCGCGTCGATCCCGTTGTCGCAGCGCTACCTGATCGACCAGAACGCCTTCCTCAAGGACGGCTGACCGCCGCACAGGCCCCTGTGATCAAAGCATTGGCTGGTATAAGGCGATCAGGCGGACATCACGGGAGGGATGAATGCTCGATCTGACCGGACACTGGGCGGGGCTCCTGTCACTGGCGATCTTCATCATCGCCTATGTGATGGTGATCCTCGAAGAAACCACCCGGATGCGGAAATCCAAGCCCGTCCTGATGGCGGCCGGCCTGATCTGGGCGCTGATCGGCATGGCCTATGCGCTGGCCGGGCACAGCGCCGAGGTTCACGCCGAAGCCACCGCCGTGATCGAGGAATATGGCGAGTTGTTCCTCTTCCTGCTGGTCGCGATCACCTACGTCAACACGCTGGAAGAGCGCCGCGTGTTCGAGGTGCTTCGGGTCAAACTGGTGGCATTGGGCCTCGGCTACCGGCAATTGTTCTGGCTGACCGGCATTCTTGCGTTCTTCCTATCCTCGATGCTCGACAACCTGACGACGGCGCTGATCATGGGCGCGGTGGTGCTGGCCGTCGGACAGCATTCGCCGCGTTTCGTGGCCCTTGCCTGCATCTCGCTGGTCGTGGCCGCGAATGCGGGTGGCGCCTTCTCGCCCTTCGGCGACATCACCACGCTGATGGTCTGGCAACAGGGCAAGCTGGACTTTGGCCAGTTCTTCGCCCTGTTCCTGCCCGCGCTGGTGAACTGGCTGGTGCCCGCCGCACTGATGCATCGCGCCCTGCCCAAAACGAGCCCCGCCGCGCCGGACGATCACGTCACCGCCAAGCCGGGCGCCGCTGGCGTGGTCGTCCTTTTCGCGGCGACGATCGCCACCGCCGTCGCATTCAAGAACTTCCTCGCCCTGCCGCCCGCGATGGGCATGATGATGGGCCTGGGCTATCTGCAAGTCTGGTCCTACCTGCTGCAACAGAAGGGCAGGCGCCGCCGCGATGATGACATGGTGCTGGACAGTTTCGCCCAGATCGCGCGGGTGGAGTGGGATACGCTCTTGTTCTTCTTCGGCATCATCTTCGCGGTCGGCGGCCTTGGCGTGCTGGGCTACCTCGGGCTGGCGTCCAGTGTGCTCTATACCGGCCTCGGGCCGACGCCCGCCAACATCATCGTGGGCGGGCTGTCGGCCATCGTCGACAACATCCCGCTGATGTTCGCGGTGCTGACGATGAACCCGGCGATGTCGCATGGCGAGTGGCTCTTGATCACGCTGACCTGCGGGGTGGGCGGGTCGATCCTGTCGATCGGCTCGGCCGCCGGGGTGGCGCTGATGGGACAGGCGCACGGGGTCTATACCTTCATGAGCCACCTGAAATGGACCTGGGCGGTGGCGCTTGGGTATGTTGCCAGCATCGGGGTGCATCTTGTGCTGAATGCCGCCCTGTTCTAGCCGCCCGGTGATTTGACCAAAGGGTCAGATCACCTTGCGCGAGGGCGCCCCCCCGTGCAAACCTCGCCCGGCAACCTGCACCGGAGGACCCCTTGCAGACCCACTCCGACACGTCGGCCACGACCGTGGCGCACCAGCTTCCGCAGCTGTCCCACGCCCGCAACTCCGGCATGACGCTGGATCTTGACTGGGTTGCCGCCGTGCAAGCCAACACCTCGGCGATCGAGCGGCGCACGGCGACGCTGCCGGGCCGCCGGTCGGTAAAGAAGGATTATCAGGCCGCCTGGCTTTGCAAGGCGGTCAGCCTGATCGACCTGACCACGTTGTCGGGCGACGACACCCCGGGCCGAGTGCAAAGGCTCTGTGCCAAAGCCCGCCAGCCGGTGCGCGCCGAGTTGCTTGACGCCCTGGGGATGCAGGGCCTGACCACCGGCGCGGTCTGTGTCTACCACGAGATGGTGGAAACCGCCGTGCAGGCGCTGGAGGGGACGAACATTCCCGTCGCCGCCGTTTCCGCCGGCTTTCCGGCGGGTCTGTCGCCACTCAAGACCCGACTGATGGAGATCGGGGAATCGGTCCGCGCCGGGGCGCGCGAGATCGACATCGTGATTTCCCGCCGCCATGTGCTGACGCAGAACTGGCAGGCGCTGTTTGACGAGATGCGGGCGATGCGCGCCGAATGCGGCGAGGCGCATGTCAAGGCGATCCTGGCCACCGGCGAACTGGGCACATTGCGCAACGTCGCCCGTGCCAGTCTGGTGTGCATGATGGGCGGCGCCGATTTCATCAAGACCTCAACCGGGAAAGAGCCGGTGAACGCCACGCTGCCCGTCAGCCTCGTGATGATCCGCGCGATCCGCGACTATCACGAACGCACCGGCATCAAGGTCGGCTACAAGCCCGCGGGCGGCATCTCCAAGGCCAAGGACGCGCTGGTCTACCTCTCGCTGATGAAGGACGAACTGGGTCACCCCTGGCTGCAACCCGACCTGTTCCGCTTTGGGGCCTCGTCACTGCTGGGCGATATCGAGCGCCAGTTGGAACACCACCTCACCGGCCATTACTCGGCCGCCAACCGCCATCCGATGGGATAAGCCCATGACCATTCGCGATATCTTCAACGCCATGAGCTACGGCCCCGCCCCCGAAAGTGCCGCCGAAGTGCAAGCCTGGCTGGCGAAACACAACCGAACGTTCGGTCATTTCATCGACGGCGGCTTCACCAAGCCGGGCGAGACCTTCGCCACCCGCAACCCCGCCACCGACGCGGATCTGGCGCAGGTGACACAAGGCACCGCCGCCGACGTGGCCAAAGCCGTCGCTGCCGCCCGCCGCGCCCAACCGAAGTGGGCGGCGCTGTCGGGCCATCAGCGGGCGAAATACCTCTACGCCCTCGCCCGCCTCGTGCAGAAACATTCCCGCCTGCTCGCCGTGCTGGAAACGCTCGACAATGGCAAGCCGATCCGCGAAAGCCGCGACATCGACCTGCCGCTGGTCGCCCGCCATTTCTACTACCACGCCGGCCTCGCCCAGCTTCTGGCCAGCGAGCAGCCCGGCATGGCTCCCGTTGGCGTCTGCGGCGCGATCATCCCGTGGAACTTCCCGCTGCTGATGCTCGCCTGGAAGGTCGCGCCCGCGCTGGCCGCCGGCAACACCGTGGTGCTGAAACCCGCCGAATACACCCCGCTGACCGCGCTGCTCTTCGCCGAGATCAGCCGCGAAGCCGGTTTGCCGAAAGGTGTGCTGAACATCGTCACCGGCGACGGTGCCACGGGCGCCGCGCTGGTCGACGCGCCCGTCGACAAGATCGCCTTCACCGGCTCGACCGAGGTCGGCCGCCGCATCCGCGCCGCCACCGCCGGGCGCGGCATCGCCCTGACGCTGGAACTTGGCGGCAAGTCGCCCTACATCGTCTTCGACGACGCCGATCTCGACAGCGCCGTTGAAGGGCTGGTGGACGCGATCTGGCTCAACCAGGGCCAGGTCTGCTGCGCCGGTTCGCGCCTCTTGGTGCAGGAAGGCGTGGCCCGCCGCTTCCACGACAAGCTGAAGCGCCGGATGGACGGGTTGCGGCTTGGCGACCCCCTCGACAAGTGCATCGACGTCGGCGCCATCGTGGACCCGGTGCAACTGACCGCCATCACCGCGATGGTCGATGGCAGCAACGAGGGCGAGGTTTACCGCGCCGCCGCCCCGGTACCCGCAGGCTGCTTCTATCCGCCAACGCTGATCACCGGCCTGTCTGCCGCCTCACGGCTGATGCAGGAGGAAATCTTCGGCCCCGTCCTCGTCTCGATGACCTTCCGCACCCCCGGCGAGGCGGTCGAGTTGGCCAACAACACCCGCTATGGGCTGGCGGCGACGGTCTGGACCGAGAACATCAACCTCGCCCTCGACCTGGCGCCGAAGCTGAAGGCGGGCGTCGTCTGGGTCAACGGCACCAACATGTTCGACGCCGCCGCCGGTTTCGGTGGTATACGCGAGTCCGGCTTTGGCCGCGAAGGCGGGTGGGAGGGGCTGCTGGCCTACCTCAAACCGGCCGGAAAACCGCGCGCCCTCAGACCGATCGCGGCCTTCCCCGAGCCCGCCAACCCCGAGGCGCCCGCCCTCGACCGCACTGCCAAGCTTTACGTCGGCGGCAAGCAGGCCCGCCCCGACAGCGGCTATTCCCGCGCCGTCTGGGGGCCTAGGGGCGCGCTTCTGGGCCATGTCGGGCTTGGCAACCGCAAGGACATCCGCAACGCGGTGGAGGCCGCTCAGGCCGCGAAGGGGTGGGCCAGGGCCACCGGCCATGCCCGAGCCCAGGTGATCTATTACATCGCCGAAAACCTCTCGGCCCGCGCCTCCGAATTCGCCGCGCGCCTGCACGCGATGACAGGAAACCGCGGCGAGGCCGAAGTGGAAAAGACGATCGAACGACTGTTCGTTTATGCCGCATGGGCCGACAAATGGGATGGCGCGGTGAAATCCGTGCCAATCCGTGGCATCGCGCTGGCGATGAACGAGCCGGTCGGCGTGATCGGCGCGCTCTGCCCGGACGAGGCACCGCTGCTTGGCCTGATCTCGGTGATGGCCCCCGCGATCGCGATGGGCAACACCTGCGTGCTGGTGCCCTCGGCGCCTTTCCCGCTGGCCGCGACCGACCTTTATCAGGTGCTCGACACCTCGGACCTGCCGGGCGGTGTCGTCAACATCGTCACCGGCGACGCGGCCGAATTAGGCAAAACACTGGCGGGGCACATGGACGTTGACGCGGTCTGGTCGTTCGCGGGGCCGGACCTCGCGCGCCTGATCGAGACGGAAAGCACGGCGAACTTGAAACGCACCTGGATCAACGACGGGCGCGCTCGCGACTGGGCCGGGCCCGAGGGTGAGGGGCAGGCGTTCCTGCGTCACGCGACCGAGGTCAAGACGGTCTGGGTGCCCTACGGCGAGTGATCCGTCCGCGACTGCCGGAGGGGGGCTGTCTGCCCCCCTTACCCCCAGAGGATATTTGCGGACCGAACGTGAACGAACATTTGTCTTGTCATCGCATCAGACCCCGAGCACCGGCCCCGGTTCTACGGCCCCGCCGGCGGCAATGCGCGGCCGCCCGGTTGCCGTGACCCGGATGCGCGCCTCGATGAACATCTTGCGGCCCTCGATCTCGACCTCCTGCACGTCCCGGGTGACGCTCAGCCGCAGTTCCTCGGCCCCGGCGGCGCGCGCCTTCTCTCGCGCCTCGACCGCGAGCACGGCCTCCGCCGCATCCAGCGCGGCGTCGCGGTTGGCGAAGGTCTGTGTTCCCGCCATCAGATGCGCCACGAACCGGCCTTCGCCCGGCGAGGTCACGATCGCCTCGGCGTGCATCGCGACCTGACCGACCACGGCACCGATGGCATTGGCCACCCCGGCATGTTCGGGCAGCACCATCCGGGTGCCCAGCCGCTCGCCGACCGCGCCGTAGTAGCTCGGGGCGGAGGCGCCAAGGCCGATCACCGGCACGCCCAGCCGCAAGCCGACCTGCACCACGCCGTCGGCCCGCCGCAGCCCTTCGCGCGTCAGCACATGGCGCGCCAGATCCTCGGGCGCGGCACCGCCCCAGTCGCGGCCGTCCTCGGCAAAGGCGGCCTCCAGCAGGCAATCCACGGTCTGCGCCGTCAACTGGTCGATGATCGCCTTCGCCATCGGCGCAGCCCCCGCCGCGATGCGGTCGCCCCGCCCGTTGCGCTTGCGCGCGAAAAGCCGCATCGCTTTTTCGGCGGCCGCGGCATCCCAGGCGCCAAGCCGCCCCAGCACGTGACTGGCATCGGATGGCGTGACGCCCGACAGCATCACCAGACCGCGTGCCACCAGTCGGGTCAGCGCCGCCCCGTCCAGCCGTGTCAGCAGGACCGAGGCGACCGTGGCCGCCTGCCCGCCGATCCTGTCCAGCAGCGCCGCCTCGCGCGGGCCAAGCCCCGCCGCCGATGCCCCCGCCATCGGCAGCACGAAACGCCCGTCAGCCTCGCCCGCGACCTCGGTAGACAGCGCCCGATCCAGCGCGCCATGCACCAGGTCCGGCCAATCCACCGCCATCAGCGACACCGGGATCAGCCGCCGCGGCCCCAGGCGCAAGCCACCTGAAAGCCCATCAACCAGATGCACCTCGCTGTCGCCGCCAAGGCCGGTGGTGCGCATCGCCACCGCTTCGACCATCGTCCGCCAGCCGCCGACACGCGCCCCCATCGGGTCGATCTCGGGCTTGCCGCCGCGCAGCAGCGCCACGTCGGTCGTCGTCCCGCCGATGTCCGAGACCAGCGCGTCGCTTTCCCCGGTCAGCCAGCGCGCCCCGACGATCGAGGCGGCCGGGCCCGACAGGATCGTCTCGATCGGCCGCTCGCGCGCCACGGCGGCCGAAATCAGCGCGCCATCACCGCGCACCACCATCAGCGGCGCTACAATCCCGATCGCGGTCAGATGCGCCTCGCAGGCGTCGATCAGCCGCGCAATCATCCCAATCAGGCGCGCGTTCAGCACCGCCGTCAGCGCCCGCTTGGGCCCGTTCAACTGCGCCGAAAGCTCATGCGAGCAGGTCACCGGCCGCCCGGTCAGGCGCCGCACCGCCGCCGCGGCCGCCAGTTCATGCGCGGGGTTGCGCACGGCAAACCGCGCCGCCACCGCGAACCCCGCCACGGTCGGGCCAAGCCGCGCGATCTCGGCCTCCAGCCGGGCGAGATCCAGGGGTCCGGCCTCGGTTCCGGCATGGGTATGGCCGCCCGCCATCGCCACCACCGGGTCGCCAGCCAGCGCCTCGGCCAGCCCGTGACGGGTCAGGTCGGCCTCGTCGAAGCCGATGAAGATCAGCGCTACGCGACCGCCCTGCCCCTCGACCAGTGCATTGGTGGCCAGCGTCGTCGACAGCGACACCATCGCCACATCCTGTGGTCTCAAGCCCGCCCGCCCCAGCGCGGCATCCACCGCGCGCCCGATGCCCAGCGCCAGATCGGCGCGCGTCGTCAGCGACTTGGCCGCCGCGATCACATGGGCCTCGCCATCGTCCACGATCACCGCATCGGTGTAGGTGCCGCCCGTATCGACCCCAAGAAAAACCGCCATGCCCCGTCCCGTCCTGTTCGCCTGACGCATCTAGGCCAGCCCCGTCGCGCCGTCAGCCCTCAAAGCGACCCAAGCCTGTCGCCTAGCGGCCATGTGCTTTCATCTTGGCGGAAATATCCCGGGGTGCGGGGGCTCGCCCCCCGTGTGTGTTCACATGGTTTGAGAATAGGTCTCAGATGGTTTGAGGATTTCCGGGATCAACTGATTGCAGCCGGTATCCTGCGGTTGAGGTCTAACGGCAAGCCTTCATCTTGCGCCACCAGCGGTGCACGGTGGAGCGGCCAACGCGGCGCTCTGGCGGGAAGTGTGCGGCGATTTCGTCGGTGAGCTGCTGGAAGGTCAAGTGCTCGATCCGGGCCCGAATGAAGGCTTCCAGCTCCGGGTCGGAAGCGATCTTGGCAGGGACGCCCATGCGGTGTTCGCGGCGGTGTTCTGCCGCCGGATGCCGTGCCTCAGTCGGGGCATAAACACCCCGTTTAAGACGGGCTTCAAGGGCAGTTTGCAGGGCCTTTGCAACGCGGCCCAGATCAACCCGCGCCGCGTCCATGATGGCGGCCGCCTCGGTCAGCGCCTCCGGACCGGCATCACGCGGTGGATCGACGCTCATTTGCCCCAGTCCCTTGCCAGCCACGTCCGCACCGAAACATCGCTGACGTGAAGACGCCGGGCGATTTCAGCGGTCGAATTGCCCTGCCACGCAAGGAAGGCCGCTACCCAGGGCTTCGCCAGGGGAACGCGGCGCGTCATGCGATGCGACAGTGCGCCAAGCGCCTTCGCCTTCTCGTAACCCACCAGCGCCTCAAGCCGAGATGACCCTTTCGGATCGTCGGCGATGTAGAGTTCGGCCCCGCCGAACGCTAGCAGAAATTGCGCCGTCAATTCCGGGCCAAGCACCTCGACAAAGTGCCGCACCTGTGGCGGTGGTTTGGGAAGTGGTCGGCCGACTTCGTTCATTTGGCGCTGTGGACGATGTTCCATATCCACTCCGCCACTTCATCAACCCGGCTTATTCACGGAAATCGGTTTGATTGGTTGCGTGCATCTGAAATCGCTGTAGATTCAAGCTGCTAGAGAGGAAACGACGGCAGCATCGGACGCACGCATGGGTGACGCGCGCATGACTGCTTGGACAACGGCCGCAGCCTTTGGGCCGGTCCATTCTTCCATCAGGGCCTTTCTGACGTTTGGGCGGTGAAAACCGTTGCCGCGGCACCACGCTGCAAGCGTCGTGCCTTGCTGGACAAAGCCGCTTCTTATAGCATCTGCCCTACGTTCGAGGGCCTTTCGGTCGGTCCTGCCCATCGCATTCGCTCCATATTGGGAGCATATTGCTCCATGTATGGAGTATACGCAATGACTAATTCGGCCTGGGCCGAAGGTTTTCGCGAGCGTCTTGGTCTTCTTCAGACTCGTTTCGGGTTTTCAAAGGCGGAGATGGCCCGTCAATGCGGTCTTCCAGCGCGAACCTTGGAAAACTACTTCAAGGGGCACAAGCCGGGGGTGGAGGCACTGATCGCGCTTTCACGCGGACTCGGGATTGATATCGAGTGGCTCTTGGGCGAGGACACCGAGGCCAAGAACTTCAACACCGATCTTGTTGGCGAAGCGGCTTGGAACGGGATTTATGCATATTCAAAGGAAATGATCGAAGTATCGGAGGCGGGCAAACGAGTTGTCGAAGACGGCAAAATTCTTGGAAGAGAACCTGCCAAATTCGCAGCAGCCGTTGAAGCAAAGATCGTCGCCGAATACATAGCTCTTCGAGTGGAGTACGCGGAGCCATCACTTGAGCGTGCCACCGCTTCCCGCAGGGCGCGGGGATCGACCACGGTTTAAGACCATGTGAAATCGTGTGGGGTGTGGGCTAAGTTGCCCACACCTTCAAAAACCCCCTATTGATTTCATTAGACTTTTTTTGCCGCGACACGCGCCAATGTCGCGCCATCCCCCGAAAATCGCCTTCCGTCCTCAAACCATGTGAAAGTCCGCTTCCGTAACGAACGGAAAACGCTTGCTATTTTTTCGGCACGTCCTCAAACCATGTGAACGCGCTCACCCCCGCCCGAGTCGCCCTGCCCCCTCGCCATTCGACCCTTCCTGCGCTACCCCGAGGGCAACCGCGAGGAGCCCCGATGCAGCCGCAAATTCCCCTGACCCGCGACCTCGTGCTGATTGGCGGCGGCCATACCCATGCGCTGGTGCTGCTGCGCTGGGGCATGGCGCCTCTGCCCGGCACCCGGCTGACGGTGATCGACCCGAATCCGACCGCACCCTATTCCGGGATGCTGCCCGGCCTGATCGCCGGGCATTACCGCCAGAGCGAGCTGGAAATCGATCTGGTGCAGTTGGCGCGCCATGCCGGGGCGCGGCTGATCGTCGGTCGGGCGACGGGGATCGACCGGGCAGCGCGGCGCATTGCGGTGCCGGGGCGGCCCGATCTGCGCTACGACATCGCCTCGATCGACATCGGCATCACCTCCGATCTGCCGACGCTGCCGGGGTTTGCCGAGCACGCCACCGCCGCCAAGCCGCTGGGCGACTATGCCGCGCGGTGGGAAGCGTTTGTCGCCAGCGCACCCGCCGGGGCATCGGTGGTCATCCTCGGCGGTGGGATCGCGGGGGTGGAACTGGCCTTGGCCAGCGCGCACCGGCTGCGCGCGGCGGGCATTGCGACACCTGCGGTGACGGTGCTGGAACGGGAAGCGGCGGCCCTGCCGGGCATCGGCGCCGGGGCCCGGCGAGCACTGCTGGCGCATCTGCGGGCGGCGGGGGTGACGGTGCTGACCGGCAGCACGGCGGCGCAGGTCACCGCTGACAGCGTTGTGCTGTCCGACGGACGCAGGCTGCCTTCGGCCTTCACGCTCGGCGCGGCGGGGGCGCGGCCGCATCGCTGGCTGGCCGAAACCGGGCTGACGATGGCCGCGGGCTTCGTGACCGTCTCGCCCACCCTGCGCGCGGTCAATGATGACGCGGTCTTTGCCGTCGGCGACTGCGCCCATCTTGGCTATGCCCCCCGTCCCAAGGCGGGCGTTTTCGCGGTGCGCGAGGCGCCGGTGCTGTATCACAACCTGCGCGCCGCGCTGACGGGTGCGCCGATGCGGCACTACCGGCCGCAGCGCGACTACCTCAAGCTGGTTTCGACCGGCGGCAAGGGGGCGGTGGCCGACAAGTTCGGCCTCAGGCTCGACGGGCGCTGGCTCTGGCGCTGGAAGGACCGCATCGACCGGCGCTTCATGCGCATGTTCCATCAGTTGCCGCAGATGCCCGCGTCGCCGCTGCCGGTTCCGCTCACCCTCGGGGTGCGCGAGGAAATGGCCGGATCGAAGCCGCTGTGCGGCGGTTGCGGCGCCAAGGTCGGCCCGGGCGCGCTGGCGGCGGCCTTGGGGGCGGTTCCGGCGCCGAAGCGGGCCGATGTGCTGTCCGGACCGGGCGACGATGCAGCGGTGATCGCGTTCGGCGCGGTGCGTCAGGTCATCACCACCGATCATTTGCGGGCGTTCTGCGAGGATCCGTTCCTGATGGCGCGGATCGCCGCGACCCATGCCCTGGGCGACGTCTGGGCGATGGGGGCGGTGCCGCAGGCGGTGCTGGTGCAGGTGACGCTGCTGCGCACGTCCGAGCGGTTGCAGGCCGACATGCTGGCCGAGATCATGGCGGCCGCGGCGCAGGTCTGCGGCGCGGCGGGGGCGGATATCGTGGGTGGGCACACCTCGGTTGGGGCCGAGATGACGATCGGGTTCACCGTGACGGGGCTGGTGGAGCCGCCGGTAACCAAGGCGGGGGCGCGGCCGGGGGATGCGCTCATCCTGACCAAGCCGTTGGGCACCGGGACCATTCTGGCGGCCGAGATGCAGCGCGCGGCACCGGGGCGGGTTGTGACGGGGGCCTGGGCCGGGATGGTGCACCCGCTGGGCCATGCAGCGGCGATCCTGGCGCCTGCGGCCCATGCGATGACCGATGTGACAGGCTTCGGCTTGGCCGGGCACCTGCTGGAAATCCTGGATGCCTCCGGCGTCGCGGCAGAACTTGATCTGGCCGCCATTCCGCTGTTGCCGGGGGCCGAGGCGCTGGCTTCGGCGGGCCATGCCTCGACGTTGGCGCCCGCGAACCGGGCCGCCGTGGCGCCCCGGATGACGGCGCCCGAGACGGCGCGGGCGGCGCTGCTGGTGGACCCCCAGACCGGCGGCGGGTTGCTGGCGGCGGTGCCGGGTGAGGCGGCGGAAGGGCTGCTGGCACGGCTGCGGGAGGCCGGAGACGAGGCCGCGATCATCGGGCGGGTCGTCGCGGGGGCGCCGTTCCTGACGGTCCGGTGAACGTGGCCAACCGTTCGCCCCGGCGTCGCGGCAGAAGGGGGCTTTTCCACCCCCACACCCGCGGAGGATATTTTCACCAATGCGAAAGAGCGAAGAGGTTTGCCCCGATCAATGCGCCGCGACGCGGGCCGCCAGACGGTCGGCGAGGCGGTCGAGCGCCTCGGGCGTCAGGTCGTCGGTTTCCAGCACGTCGCCCGTCTCCCCCGCGGTGCGGTCGCGCTGCTTGTCGTAGCGCGGATCATAGTGGCGCGCCATCAACTCGTCGGCGAGGTGTTCGAAATCGGCCGCGGCGGCAAGGGTGTGCCAGCGGTGGATCACCTCGGCGGGATGGAGCGGGCGGAGGAGGTCGATGACGCGGGCGAGTTGCACCGGATCGGCGGTCAGGTCGGCATAGGCGCGGGCGAGGTAGCGGGCGCGGGCGGCGCGGGGGGCGGCGATGCGCAGGCGTGGCGCGGTGCACATCGCCTTCCACAAGGGTGGCGGCAGGGCGCGGTTGCCGACCTTGCTCGATTCCGCCTCGATCACCACCGGCCGCGCCGGGTCGAGCGCGGCAAGCGCGACGGCGAGGCGGCTTTCAAAGGCCTTCTGGCTGGGCTGACCGCCCGGCATCGAGCCGAAGAGCGAGCCGCGGTGATTGGCCATGCCTTCAAGGTCGATCACCTGCACGCCGCGCGCCGCCAGCAGGTGCAGGAGTTCGGTCTTGGCGCTGCCGGTGTTGCCGTCGAGCAGGACCACGGGCGCGGCGATGGGGGTATCGTAGCAGGTCTGCACCACGAGCGACCGGTAGGCCTTGTAGCCACCGGCGATCAATTCGGTGCGCCAACCGATCTGGGCCAGGATCGTCGCGAAGGAGCCGGAGCGTTGGCCACCGCGCCAGCAATAGACCAGCGGGCGCCAGCCGCCGGGCTTGTCGGCCAGCGGGCCCTCGATATGGCGGGCGGCGTTGCGGGCGACCAGTGCGCCGCCGATCTTGCGGGCGGTGAACGGGTTCACCTGCTTGTAGATGGTGCCGACGCGGGCGCGTTCGTCATTGTCGAGCACCGGCAGGCTGATCGCGCCGGGGATGTGGTCGTCGTCGTATTCGGCGGGCGAGCGGACGTCGATGATGGTGTCGAAACCGAGGGTGGCGAGGTCGGTCAGCGCGGTGAGCGTGATCGCCATCGCCCAGCCCTCAGAGCACGCCGTGGCGGGCGAAGAGCGCGCGCAGGTCGGCCTCGGGCCGGGCGCCGATGTGGCTGATGATCTCGGACGCCGCGATGCAGCCCAGGCGGCCGCAGGTTTCCAGGTCGCGCCCCTCGGCCAGGCCCCAGAGGAACGCCCCGGCGAAGAGGTCGCCCGCGCCGGTGGCATCGACGATCCGGGTCGGGATCGCGGGCACCGGGCGATGCTGGCCGTCCCACAGGATATGGGCGCCCTTTTCGCTTTCGGTCGCGGCGACGATCGCAACCTCTTGCGACGCGGCCTTCATTGCGGCGCCGAAATCCTCGGTCTGGTACATCGACATCAGTTCGGCGCGGTTGGCGAACAAGAGGTCGACATCGTCGCGGATCATGCGGCGGAAGGCATCGCGGTGGCGTTCGACGCAGAACGGGTCGGAGAGGGTGAGCGATACCCGGCCACCAGCCGCCTTGCAGGCGGCGATCGCACGCGCGAAAGCCTCGTGGCTTTCCGGGCCGTCGAAGCGGTAGCCTTCGAGGTAGATCCATTCCGCCTGCGCCATCTGGCCTTCGTCGATGTCGGTGGGCGACAGGAACTCGGTCACGCCAAGGTAGGTATTCATCGACCGTTCGCCGTCGGGGGTGACTAGGATGATGCAGCGGCCGGTTTCCTGCGCGGTCGATCTGGGCGCGAGGGCGGTCTGGTAGACCGCGCCCTGCGCGCGCAGGTCGTGGGCGAAGATGGCGCCCAACTGGTCATCCTTGACCTTGCCGACGTAGGCCGTGCGGCCGCCAAGCTGGGCGATGCCCGCAATGGTGTTCGCGGCGGACCCGCCCGACACTTCCTCGGCCGGGCCGATGCGGCCGTAAAGATCGACGGCGCGGGGCATGTCGATCAGTTGCATGATGCCCTTCTGCACCCCCATCTCGGCCAGCGCGGCCTCGGAGGCGTGGGAGATCACGTCGACCATCGCATTGCCGATGCCGACGACCTGGAACTGTTTCATGGGGTCTTGTCCTCGTAAGCGCAAAGATCGCGGATCAGGCAATCGCCGCAGCGGGGCTTGCGCGCGGTGCAGATATAGCGGCCGTGCAGGATCAACCAGTGATGGGCGTGGCCCTGAAATTCGGCGGGTACGTTGTCCTCGATGGCGCGCTCGACGGCGTCCACGTCCTTGCCGGGCGCGATGCCGGTGCGGTTGCCGATGCGGAAGATGTGGGTATCGACCGCCTGCGCGGGCAGGTGCCACCACATGTTCAGCACCACGTTGGCGGTCTTGCGGCCCACCCCCGGCAGCGATTGCAGCGCCGCGCGGGAGGAGGGCACCTCGCCATCGTAGGTATCGACAAGGATGTGGCTCAGCCGGATGACGTTTTTCGCCTTGGTGCGGTAAAGGCCGATGGTCTTGATGTATTCGATCAAGCCATCCTCGCCAAGGTCGAGCATCTTCTGCGGCGTGTCGGCGATCGCGAACAGCGCGCGGGTGGCCTTGTTGACGCCCGCATCGGTGGCCTGCGCCGACAGCGCGACGGCGACCAGCAGGGTATAGGCGTTCAGATGCTCAAGCTCGCCCTTCGGTTCCGGCTCGTGGGCCTGGAACCGGCGAAAGATCTCGCGCATCGTGCGGTAGTCGCGTTGCTGTGCCATCCGCGCCGGTATGCCCTTTGGCCGGGCCCGGGGCAAGCGCGGGCCCTGCGGCAAAGCGCAGTTTTCGGGTCGCGTGTGGGGCTTTGGCGGCCTAGTCTGGGGGCCAAGGAGAAGCCCATGCCGCTGGATACCGACAGCCCCGCCTACCACTACAAGGTCATCGCCCGCGCGTTGGCGCTGATCGAGGCGGGCGGGCTGCAGATGTCGCTGGAGGATCTGGCCGCGCGGATGGGGATCAGCCCGGCCCATTTTCAGCGCACCTTTTCCGCCTGGGTCGGCGTCTCGCCGAAGCGGTATCAGCAATACCTGACGCTGGACCTGGCCCGACGCCTGCTGATCGAACGCCACACCGTGCTGGAAACCACGCTGGAGGCCGGGCTGTCGGGCACCGGGCGGCTGCACGATCTGTTCCTGCGCTGGGAGGCGATGAGCCCCGGCGACTATGCCAAGGGCGGCGAAGGCCTGACGATCTTCTGGGGCTGGTTCGACAGCCCGTTCGGCCCGGCGCTGGTGATGGGCACCGAGCGTGGCCTCTGCGGCATCGGCTTTGCCGCCGAGACCGGCGCCGATGCGACCATGACCGATCTCATTCACCGCTGGCCCAAGGCGGATTACGTCGAAGACCCGATGATGCTGCGGCCCTGGGTGATGGCGGCCTTCGGCGCCGATGCCACCGTGCCGGTGCCGCTTTACCTGATCGGCGCCCCGTTCCAGATTAAGGTGTGGGAGGCATTGCTGCGCATCCCCTCGGGCCACGTCACCACCTACACCGACCTCGCGCGCGCGGTCGGCCACCCTGCGGCGCAGCGCGCGGTGGGCACGGCGGTGGGGCGCAACCCGATCAGCCTGCTGATCCCCTGCCACCGCGCCTTGCGCACCACGGGGGCCTTGGGCGGCTATCACTGGGGCCTGCCGGTGAAACGCGCGATGCTGGCCTGGGAGGCGGCGCGGGCCGAGGCCTGAGCGCCGTGCGCCCGGCATGGGCGAAATCCTGCCGGTTGGCAGGCGCGCCTGTTCCTCGGTCGTCGCCTTGTCTATATTGCACGCAACGCCCGGAGACGGGGCGAGCAACGATGAGGCAGAGCAGATGTTGATGAAGACCCCCCTTCTATTGGCCACCGTTGGTGCATTGGCGCTGTCGGGGTGCATGTCGGATCAGAGCTATAACCCCAACGACCCCAACGCCAATGCCCGGACGGGCGCGATCACCGGCGCTGTCGTCGGCGGCCTTGCAGGCGCTTTGAGCGGTGGGCGCGGCGCCTTCGGCAAGACGGTGGTCGGCGCGGCGGCGGGCGGCGTGGTCGGCGCGATCGCGGGCGGCGCGCTGGACCGGCAGGCGAAGGATCTGCGCAGCGGGTTGGGCGACGACAACATCACCGTGGTGAACACCGGCAACGAACTGGTGGTGTCGATGCCGCAGGATATCCTGTTCGCGACCGACTCCACCGCGGTGCAGCCCGGTCTGCAAC
The DNA here is from genome assembly GCF_964715405.1 of Solirhodobacter sp. Taxonomy (NCBI): domain Bacteria; kingdom Pseudomonadati; phylum Pseudomonadota; class Alphaproteobacteria; order Rhodobacterales; family Paracoccaceae; genus Solirhodobacter; species Solirhodobacter sp. The sequence continues at coordinate 26,039 of NZ_CBAICG010000008.1, forward strand.
GCGAACTGGCAGCAGTGGCGCAAAACCTGCGGCAGTATCCCGACAGCACGGTCACGGTCAGCGGGCACACCGACAACGTCGGCACCGCCGCCTACAACCAGGATCTGTCGCAGCGCCGCGCCGACGCCGTGGCGGCCATCCTGATGCAGGACGGTGTGCGCGCGAACCGGCTGATCGCCTATGGCCGCGGCGAGAGCCTGCCCGTCGCATCGAACCTGACGCCCGAAGGCCGGGCCCTGAACCGGCGCGTCGAGATCCATATCCGCCCGAACAACGGCTGACGCGAACCATCCCGCGATGGCGGCCGGGCGCGCGCGTCCGGCCGTTAGCGCGCTGGACGCGCGCGCTGCGGTGCGGTCATATGATCTGACCAATCCGCAGGTGCCAAATGCCGTTCCAGAAGGTCACGCCCGAGAAACTGTCCACCGCCATCGTCCGCCAGATCGAGCTGCTGATCCTGCGCGGCATCCTGCGGCCCGGCGAACGGCTGCCGTCCGAGCGCGAGCTGTCGGAGTCGCTTGGCGTCTCGCGCCCCTCGTTGCGTGACGCGGTTGCCGATCTTCAAGAGCGCGGGTTGCTGACCGCGCGCGCCGGGGCGGGCATCTTCGTTGCCGACGTGCTCGGCTCGGCCTTCTCGCCCGCGCTGATCGGACTGTTCTCCAGCCATCACGATGCGGTGTTCGACTACCTCTCGTTCCGGCGCGACATGGAGGGGCTGACGGCCGAACGCGCGGCGACCCAAGGCTCGGACACCGACCTGAAAGTGATCGGCAGCATCTTCGCCAAGATGGAAGCCGCCCATTCCAAGCGCAACCCGGCCGACGAGGCGCGGCAGGATGCCGAGTTCCACATGGCGATCATCGAGGCCAGCCACAACGTGATCATGCTGCACATGATGCGGTCGATGTTCGATCTGCTGCGCGAGGGCGTGTTCTACAACCGCCAGGTCATGTTCAGGCAGCGCACCACGCGCAGCGCCCTGCTGGATCAGCACCGGGCGATCAACGACGCGATCCAGGCGCGCGACCCCAAGGCCGCGCGGGCGGCGGTGGAGGCGCATCTGGACTATGTCGAGGCGGCGTTGCGGGCGCAGTTGAAAGCCGACCACAACGAAGAGATCGCGCGCCAGCGGTATCAGCACGAACAGGGACGCTAGCCTGCTGTCATCCGTGCCCCCGGAATCGAAAGGCCCGGCACAAGGGCCGGGCCAGGATGCGTTTCGGCAGCGGCTCAGTTCAGCCGCGCGCTGACGTCGCCGATGGCGCTGTCGATCAGCGCGTTGGCCGTGGCCTCGGTCATCTGCTTGGTCAGCAGATCGCCCGCCGCTGCTACCGCCACCGACACGGCGCGATCCCGGACGGCACGCACCGCACCGGTTTCGGCTGAAGCGATCTGATCCTCGGCCGCGGCAAGGCGCCGGGCAATCGAGGCGGCCAGATCGGCCTTGGCCTGTTCGGCCGCCGCAATCGCCTCTTCGCGGGCACCGGCCACGATCCGGGCCGATTGCGCCTGCACGTCCTTCTGCTTGCGCTCGTAGGAGGCCAGGATCATCTGCGCCTCCTCGCGCAGCAGTCGCGCCTCTTCCAGGTCCCTGCGGATCTGGTCGGCGCGGGTGTCAAGCGCCCCGCCGATCATCCCCGGAACCTTGAAGTAGACGAGGATTCCGACGAAGACGAGGAACGAGATCAGCACCACGAAGGCAGGGTTGTGCAGCGAGAAGAAGGGGCCCGCAGGCTCTTCCGCCAGCGCGGGTGTCGCCGCGAGGATTGCCAGGATCGCCAGTCGTTTCATCGCCTTACCCCTTCAGCCGTGCCGCGACGGCGTCACCGACCGCAGCCGCATCCACGCTGCCGCCGAAGTGCGTCACGATCTCGCCCGCGGTGCTGCGCGCGACGTCGGTGATGCTTGCCAGCGCGCTGTCGCGAATGTCCGCGATCCGCTTTTCGGATTCCGCCGCCTTGGCCATGATCTCGGCATCCGCCCTGGCGGTGGCCGCGTCGAGATCCTTCTGGATATCGGCCTTGGCCGCCGCGACGATCTTGGCCGCCTCGGAACGGGCATCCGCCAGCGCCTTGTTGTAGGCCGCTTCCGCCGTGACCGCCTTGCGCTTCAGCTCTTCGGCCGCCGCGATGTCGCGCTCGATCGTGCTCTTGCGCTCGGCCAAGACGCCGCCGATGCGCGGCAGGATCAGCCGCGACACGATGAGGTAGAGCACGACCAAGGTCACCAGCAGCCAGAAGATCTGGTTGGCGTAGGTCGTGAAATCGAGCTGCGGCATTGCCACCTTGTGGCCGGCTTCGCCTGCCGCCGTGACCGCTTCAGTCGCCATGGTATTCTCCTTCACCCCAACGTGGCCGGAGGGACGCTTTCGCCCGCCCGGCCGCCTGACAGGTGCCGGATCAGACCGCGAACATCAGCAGGATGGCGACGAGGAACGAGAAGATCCCCAGCGCTTCGGCGAAGGCCATGCCGATGAACAGGTAGGCGATCTGGCCCGGCGCGGCCGACGGGTTGCGCAGCGCACCCGACAGGTAGTTGCCGGCCACGGTGCCCACGCCGATTGCGGCGGCACCCGAGCCGATACCAGCGAGGCCGGCACCGATATACGCACCCATCTTGAGCAGTTCGGGGGTCATGTCATGTCTCCTTGGTTGAATTGGGAAGATGTCGGATGATCGCTCAGTGCGACGGATGCAGCGCATCCTTGAGGTAGACGCAGGTGAGGATCGTGAAAACGTAGGCCTGAACGATGGCCACCAGCACTTCGAGCCCGTACATCGCGGTGATCGCGACGATGGACACCGGCGAGATCAGCAGCACCGCGGCAAAGGCCGCGAACACCTCGATCACCGCATGGCCCGCCATCATGTTGCCCGCAAGTCGGATCGAGTGGCTGACCGGGCGCACGAAGTATGAGATCAGCTCGATCGGCAGCAACACGAAGCGCATCGCAAACGGCGCGGAACTGACCCAGAACAGGCCCAGGAAGTGCGAGCCGTTCTTGGCAAAGCCGATGGCCGTGACCGAGAGAAAAACGATGATCGCCAGCACGCCCGTGACCGCGACATGGCTGGTGACGGCGAAGCTGAGCGGGATCAGCGACAGGGTGTTGGCGAAGCAGACGAAAAGGAAGATCGTCAGCACGAACGGAAAGAAGCCCAGCGCGTCTTCGCCTGCGACATCGCGGACCATGGTATGGATCAGGCTGTAGATCACCTCGCCGACCGACTGGCTGCGCGAGGGCACGATGGCGCGGGCGCCCGCGCCGACCACGAAGATCGCCATCACCACCAGAACGATGATGGCCATCCACAGCGTCACGTTGGTGATGGTGTACCAGTGCACCACGTCGCCGCCGAACAGCGGGCGCACGGTGAACTGCTCCATCGGATGGAACGTCAGGCTGCTGGATGCTTCGCCACTGGCCACGTCTATTCCCCTTCGTCCTCGGCGGGTGATCCCGCCGCCGTATTCTTCGACAGCTCCTGCGCCGAGCGGAACATCACCCGCACTCCGGCCGCGAAGCCCAGCATCATGAACAGCATCATCAACCACGGCTTCGTGCCAAGCAGCACGTCAAGCCCCAGTCCGATGCCGAAGCCGATCCCCAGACCGGCCACAAGCTCTGTCACCATCCGCCAGCCCACGTTGGCCTGGCTGTAGTGTTCGTCCACCCGGGGCGCCGGTGCGACCGACTTCTTCACCTTGGCGATGCGCGCATCGAGCTGCCTGAGCCGCTCGTCGTCGGGCGCATTGCCCATGTGAAGCCCCCCTTGGACAGTCGGTCGGAACCTACGGACGGGCCGCGCCCAAGTCAAGCGTTCACGAACCGTTGAGAATTCGCGCCAACTAGTTGATATTGCTATTATTTACAAGACGCCTGACGATCTGCCGCAGCGGTCTTGGTGTCGGCGCAAGCCCGGCGCCACATTCAACCATCCGGTTGAACGACGATGTTCCCCGGCGGCACAGCGTCTTTCCGTCGCGCCGCCGGAGCGGTCTTGACGTCACTTCTGGACGTTCGTCCCGGAGGTGTTCGTGGTCGAGGTCGTGGACTGGTTGCTGAGCAGCAGCAGCAGGCCGACCAGCCCGACACCCGCGAGCGCGGCACCACTGGTCAGCGAACTGGCCGGCACCGCCGGGCCCGTCAGGTACGCCTGATTGCAGTTGGCAACGTTCAGATCGACGAGGCGGTTCTTCGCCTCGGAGCCCGGCACATTGATCACCAGTTCGGACTTGCCCACACCGGACAGATCGAAGGTCATGTCTTGTCCGCCGTGGGTCTTGAGATAGTTCACCACGCGCATCACCCGCCGCTTCGACAGGTCAAGATTGTAGGCCGCCGAAGCCAGCGCATCCGTGCGGCCGGTTCCCGTGACATGTGCCTTCGGATACTTCGCGATCAGGTTGTCGAGCACCTGCATGTCCTCGGCAGTGAGCGTGTCTTTGTCGAGCGCAAAATACACGATGAGTTTGCACTGTCCCTCTTCGGCATGCGCCGCGCCGGTCATGTTTTGCGCCATTGCCGCCGTCGCGGAGACCAGTGTTGCCGTCGAAATCGCAAGCACCTTGAATAAAGTCCTCATGGATCACCCTCCTCCTAAATCCCCGACGGCAACGCAGACCAAAGATGGCACCAACCCGCCGCCGCGATTCCCAAAACTCACACTCCTGTGAGGATATTACTCCTCTTCCCGAGAAAAGCATGTGGAATTGTCCCATTTTGCCGCGGTTGACGGCGGCCGCGCGGGGGCCGATCCTGGGCGCCATGTCCGACCCGCTCGATCATGTCTTCGCCGCGCTCGCGGACCCGACCCGCCGGGCGATCCTGTCGCTGCTGCTGGAGGATGACATGGCCGTGACCGACGTGGCCGAGCCCTTCGCGATGTCGCTCGCGGCGATCTCGAAGCACCTCGCGATCCTCGCCGCGGCGGGACTGATCAGCCAGGAAAAGCGCGGCCGGGTGAAGTGGTGCAAGCTGGACCCCGACGCGCTACGCGGCGCTTCGGTCTGGATGCAGGGCTTCGGGCAGTTCGAGCCGGTGAACCTTGACGCGTTCGAGCGGTTTCTGGCGCGCGAACTGGCAGAGGGCGCAGCGCCGGACCCGACCGAGTGAGCGCCGTCATTGGTGCCGCAGCGCCTCGATCGGGTCCAGGCGGGCGGCGCGGCGGGCGGGAAAATAGCCGAATACGACGCCGACCGCCGCCGAAAAGCCGAAGGCCAGCAGCATCACCCAGGGGTCGGGGCTGAACGGCACCCGCAGCACCCGCGCGCCCGTCAGCCCCAGCGCAAGGCCGGTGAGGATGCCGATCACCCCGCCCGCCAGCGACAGCACCACCGCCTCGACCAGAAACTGCACCAGCACCTGCCGTTCGGTGGCGCCGATCGCCAGCCGGATGCCGATCTCGCGCGTGCGTTCGGTGACCGAGACCAGCATGATGTTCATGATGCCGATCCCGCCGACCAGCAGGCTGACCGCCGCCACCGCTGACAAAAGGCCGGTCAGCACGGTCGAGATGCCGGTCAGCATCGTCGCGATCTGCTTGAGGTCGAAGACGTTGAAATCGTCGTTTTCGCCCGGCCCGATGTGGCGGCGTTCGCGCATCAGCGCCTCGATGGCGGCCTTGGCCTTGTCCGTGGTCTGCCCGTCACGGACCGAGGCGAAGATCGTCGCCACCTCCTGATTGCCCGCGATGCGGCGCTGGAAGGCGCGCAGCGGCATCAGCACCAGATCGTCCTGGTCCGTGCCGAAGCTCGACGCGCCTTTTGCCGCCAGCAGGCCCACCACCCGGCAGGCGACCTGCCGGAACCGGATGTCGGCGCCGATCGGGTCGCCCGCGCCGAACAGCGCCTGCCGCACCGTTTCGCCCAGAATGCAGACCGCCGCGCCCGACAGGATGTCGCTGTCATAGAAGGCGCGGCCCTCGGCCAGGGTCCAGCCGGTCGCGGCAAGATAGCGGTTGTCGGTGCCGGTCACGTTGGTGGTGTGGTTCTGGCTGCCGAACACGACGGTCATCGACCCCGCGCTGAGCGGGGCGGCGGTGCTGACGGCGGGCACCTCGGCCTCGATCGCGGTGGCATCGCGTTCGCTGAGCGACGGCGCGGTGCCGGCCGAGACACCGGGGCCCCCGCCCTGACCCGGCCGCACGATCAGCAGGTTGTTGCCCAGCTTGGCGACGTCGGATTTCACCTGCGCGGTGGACCCCTGCCCGACGGTCAGCATCGCGATCACCGCCGCCACGCCGATGACGATGCCCAGCACGGTCAGGAACGACCGCAGCACATTGCGCAGGATCGCCTGCACCGCCAGCCGGAGCGCCTCAAGCAGCATCGGCGCCTCCGATGCCATCCGTGGCAAGGCGACCGTCAAGGAAATGCACCACCCGGTGGGCATAAGCGGCCATGTCGGGTTCATGCGTCACCATCAGGATGGTGATGCCCGCCTCGCGGTTCAGCGTGGTCATCAGCTCCATGATCTCGCGCGAACGGGCGGTATCGAGGTTGCCGGTCGGTTCGTCCGCCAGGATCACGTCGGGCCGTCCGACAATGGCGCGGGCGATGGCGACGCGCTGCTGCTGGCCGCCCGACAGTTCCGACGGGTCGTGGCTGACGCGGCCTTCCAGCCCGACCCGCGTCAGCGCCTCGCGCGCCAGATGGCGGCGTTCGGCCCGCGCCACGCCGCGATAGATCAGCGGCAGTTCGACATTTTCCAGCGCGGTCATCCGCGGCAACAGGTTGTAGCCCTGAAACACGAAGCCAAGGCAGTGGCGCCGCAGCAGCGCGCGCTGATCGCGGCTGAGCCCGCCGACCTCGACGCCGGAAAAGCGGTAGCTGCCCCGCGTCGGCGTATCGAGACAGCCGAGGATGTTCATCGCGGTGGACTTGCCCGACCCCGAGGGGCCCATGATCGCGACGAATTCGCCCGCAGCGATCGACAGCGTGATGTCGCGCAACGCCTGCACCTCGGCCTCGCCGGTGCCATAGGTCTTGCCGACCCCGCTGAGCGAGATCAGGGGCTGGGCGATCGGGGGGGCGCCCGCATCGGTCATGGCGTGGTGGCGTCGGTGATGACCGCATCGCCGGGCTGCAGCGGGCCCGAGACGACCTGCGTCAGCGTGCCGTCGGTCTGGCCCGCGACCACGTCCACCGGCACGGCGGCGCCGTCCTTCAGCAGCCAGAGCCGCTGCGCCCCGCCCGGTGGCGGCGTCGGCGTCGTGGGCTTGACCTGGGGCGGCTGGATCAGCATGCCGACAAAGCCAGAGCCGCCGCTTGGCGTCTTGGGCGCCGCAGGGGTGAAGCGCAGCGCGGCATTCGGCACCACAAGCACCTGCGAGACCGCGGCCACGATGATTTCCGCAGTCGCGGTCATGCCGGGGCGCAACGCCAGGTCGGCGTTGTCGATCGACAGCACCGCCTGATAGGTCACCACCCCGTCGATCGTCTGCGGCGCATAGCGGACCTGGGCGATGATCGCCGGAAACCGCCGTTCGGGGTAGGCTTCGACGGTGAATTCCGCCCGGTTGCCGACAGCAACCTTGCCGATGTCGGCCTCGTCGATGGCGACGTTCAGCTCCATCTTCCGCAGATCTGCGGCCAGCGTGAACAGCACCGGCGCCTGCAACGACGAGGCCACGATCTGGCCGACCTCGACATTGCGCGCCAGCACGATGCCGTCGATCGGCGCGGTGATCGCGGCCTTGTCGAGGTTCGCCTGATCCAGGCTCAGATCGGCCTCGGCGACCCGCACGTCGGCCGTCGCCATGTCAAGCGCCGCCGTCGCGCGCGCAAGTGCGGCGCTGGCGGTCTGCAAGTCCTGATCGGTGCCCGAGCCGCGTTTGACCAGCTCGGCGATCCGGTTGTAGCCGCTTTGCGTTTCGGCCAGCGTGGCGGCCGCCTGGGCCACCATCGCCTGCTTCGAGGCCAGCGTGGCCCGCGAGTGATCAAGGGTCGCCTGCAACTTGCCGGTGTCGAGCTTTGCCAGCAATTGCCCGGCGGCGACGTGATCGTTGTAATCCGCCGCGACGGCACGGATCGTGCCGCTCAGCTCGCTCGACACGTCGACCTCGTCGGTGGGCTGGACAGTTCCGGTTGCAGTGATACGCACCGTCAGGTCGGCGACGCGCGCGGCCACGGTGGTGTAGGCGGGGGCCGCCGCCGTGCGTGCCGCGCGCCACCAGACCCCGCCGCCGATCAGTGCGGCGAGCACGAGCCCGACGAAGACCCAGCGCGGCCAGCGCCGCCGCCTTGCCCCGCCGGCCAGAAGTTTCTCAAGGTCATCGGCCCCGATCGGCATCACATGATCCCATGTTCACGGACGAGCACACAGGATGCACCCGCCTTCCGCGCCTGCCCCTCTTAGCACGCGACCAAGCTCCGGCCTTGATCTGGAGCAACGCCGGAGGGCGCGGGGGCCTAGCGCGCGAGCCCGGGCACACGATTGAAGAGCCAGGTCAGCGGATCGTTGACCCAGGCCTTGGTCACATAGTCGCGGTGGTCGAGGCCGGGCGTCGCGAGGAAGGTCACCCCGCCCGGCCGTAGCGCCCGCGGCGGCGCCGTCGAATAGGCGATCCGTTCAGCGTCCAGTTGTCGACGGACGCTGGTGTTTTCGTCTTCCGCCGCCTCGGAATAGGCGGAAAAGAAGAAGGTGCCACGGTGGCTTTGCCGGATCCAGTCGACATATTGGTCAGTCTCGCCGAACAGCGCGTCGAGCAGCACAAGGCCCATGATACGCGGCCCGACGCCGCCGATCGTCAGGACATAGGCCACCGGGTAGTAGCCGCCGCTGAAGGCCACCAGAATGATCGGCAGCCCCGCGAATGCCTGTCGCGCGTCGCGCACGCCCAGCAGATCGGCGAGCGCCGTTGCCGCCTCGGACATGAAGCGGGCGAACTGCTTTGGTTGCCAGAAGCGGCCCGCGCTGGAGTCGAGCGCGTCGACGGCGAACTGCGGGGCGATCAGCGCCGCGTTCAGCGTCGAGGCCTGCAACTGGTCCAGCACATGCTGCCGACCCACGACGTCGCGCTGAAGCGTTGCCTGGTTGCCGTGAAAGAACACGACGATCGCGGCCTTCTTGCGCAGGTCGAAGCCGCCCGGCAGCGCCACCAGAACGTGGTTGTCGGAATAGGTCTGGTCTTCGTAGTAGACCCCGCCGCGTGGCGAGGTGTGACCGGCGCGACCGTTGGCGCCCTTGACGTCGAGGAATCTTTCGCCGGTATCGGGCCGCAGGCCCTCATAGGGGAACGGCGCGGAGGCAAAGGGGTAGAGTCTCGCTTTCATCCGCGCCAGGGGGCCTTTCGGGATTGCCGCCTCGGCGGGCGACCGCAGGCCGGACAGGGTTACGCCAAGCAGGGACAATGCCGCCAGCCGTGCCGTGAGGCCCCCGAGCGCGCGGCGGGACATCCTCCCCTCGATCATCACAGGTCATCGCCCCCGCTGGTTCCGACGGCACGGCCGGAGCACCTGCCAGACCGACCGCGTCCCCGCCATCCCGAGCATGCAGAAGATCGGGCGGCAAGGCAAAGGCAAAGGCGAAGGCCGATCTGATCCGCCACCACCTTCGGCCTCCAGTCCACGCGCTGCGGCAGCACTGCCAGCGCGGCGCGGAAGTTCGCCGCCTCCCCGGAGTCGAAATCCGACAGCGGGCCAACCTGCATCAGTCGTGCACCGCGCAATCAATGGCAGGGTGAACCATGACCAGATCAGGTCACCTCAAACCAGAATCGAGAATCTCAAATGTTCCGTAGCTTTTTTGCACCCGCGCTTGTCGCGGTCTTGATGGCCACAACGGCACCGGCCAATGCCGTGCAGGTCATGGTCAAGGACATCGCGGTCACCGTCGATCTGACCGCGGTCGCCAACCCGGCCGCCGCGAAATACTGGGCCAATCTGAGCGACGACCTGAAGGCCGCCATCGCCGCGCGCATTGCGGACCGGATCGCGGCAGACGGCGCGCACCTTCTGGTCAATGTGTCGTCGGTGGCGCTGTCGACCGGCTATCTGAACGCCGCGGGGGCCCCCGACCCGCACCTTGTGGGCGTGGTCAACGTGGTCACCGACGTGGCCACGTCCGGCAGCGGCACGACTCAGGCGACCCCACACAAGAATTCCAACTACGAGCTGACCATCTCGTTCAAGGACTCGGAGGCCTTCGTTCCCGCCGGTGTCGACGTGCTGACGATCACGCCCGACAAGAAGGAATACCACGACGCGATGATCGCGGCCTTCGCCGACTACGTCGCCAAGCACCTCTGACACGCCGCCTGCCATCGCCGGTTCGGAAAGTCGGTGGCAGGACTGACCTGCATCAGTCCACCCGGTCGGGAATCGGATCAGGCTGATGCATGGCGGGCGGATATCCGGTCGCCACCTTGTTGTTTTCCGAGTTCTGGTGAAGCCCGTCGGCGGATGCTTGTCCCTAGGCATCCTCAGGTGCAACCGGCGGGCTTCACCAGTTTGCGACGCAAGGCCAGAGCCCGGTCCGCCGACATCGGCACGGCCAAGCGCCACACCGGCGAGCCTAGCGCAGCAGGGGGCCGCTCTGATCAAGGTAGCTCAGGTCGAACTCGGCCAGCGCGGCAAGTCCGTCAAAATCGTCGAAGATCACCTTGCCGTTGCGGAAGGTCAGCAGACCCTCCTCGCGCAACTGGCGCAGGACGCGGTTGATGTGAACCGCGCTCAGCCCCAGCGCATCGGCCAGCAGGTATTGCGACAGCGGGCAGGCATAGCTCTCCCTCGTGCCAAGGCCGACCAGCATCAGCCGCGCGCCAAGTTCCAGCAGCAAATGCGCGGTGCGCTGCAGCGCGTCGCGGCGGCCGATGTTGATCAGATGCTCCACCACCATCGCCTCGTCGCGCGAGGCGGCCCAAAGCACCGCGGTCGCCAGTCGCGGGGTGCGGCTGAAGGCGTCGAGCAGGTCGCTGGCCAGCACCTCGGACGCCTCGACCCGCGTCACCGGCTCGACGTTGTGGTCGGCGGTGCGGAACAGCACGCTGCGCAGGCCGAGGAAATCGCCCGGAATCTGGAAGTCCACGATCTGCCGCGTGCCGCTCGGAAGCAGCTTGTAGGAACAGGCCCAGCCGCTGGCCAGAATGTAGGCCGGTCGCACGGTCTGACCCTGGTAGATCATGTCCTGCCCGGCCGGAAACCTCCGGCGCCGTGCGTGCAGCGCCGCCAGGGCGGCGAATTCCGGATCGGAAAGGGCAACGTAGGCGCCAAGCTTGCGGGCGAAGGGGCTGTTCTGAACCATCGTCGGCAAATCTTATCCGACCTTTGCCGCGCAAAGGGCAACGGCGGTGGCATTCTGCGCGGCACGTTATCGAGGCGGAACCTCTGCATCCTGCTCTGCATCAGCCCACCCTGCAAGTTTTCTGCGAAGATGGCGATGCGAATGATGCCGCGCGGTCGGACCTCCGTTGGGTGGTACGCCTTGGAAAGGTTTCCCGTCATGAGTTTTGCCCCAGATGTTTCGGGAACTGCCGCGCTGGCGATCGTGGAATCGCTCCTGCTGGCGCTGAACGACCACAAGATTCTGCCAGAGACCGAGATCCTCGGCATCCTGAAGGATGCGGCGGCCGCGCATGCAGAGATGCGGGAAACAAAGGAATATCCCGGCCATCACGCCTCGGTCGCGGCGCTGATCAACAAGATACTGGACGGGGGAAATTCCGTGCGCCGACGCTGACGCCGGGCGCGGCGTGGATCTGATCGGCCAGAATCAACCGCCGACCTGCCGCCGGGCCCTGCCGCTTGATGCGGCCCGTGTTCAGCGGTCAATAGGTCTTGTTCTCGTTGGCGCTGTTCGTGATCGCCTGGCCGGCCGACGTAATGTCGCGCCCGGCACCTGCGGTGGCATCGCAGCCCGCAAGCAGCATCGGCACCAGCAGCAAAACAGCGGCGGTCAGTGTCAGACCCGTCTTGGTCGCCTTCATGTCAATCTCTCCACAGTCCTCGCCGCCCACTTCGGACGGAACGGCGCTTTTCCACCGGCTAAGAGGATTGCCGCAACGCCACACTAACATGGATCACGCAGCGCAGGTATATTCAAGCCGTCGGCGGATTTCAAAAGACACGATCGCGCCGCCTCTCGGCTTCGGGGCCGTGCTGATCCACGTTAAGGCGTGGCAGCGGGGGGCAGGTAGAATAAAATCATCCGTCGGTTTGCGGAATCGGCCGTGCCGTGGAAATATCGCGGTCGGCCCTGCATCCGGCACCCAGCGGGAAAGGCCCGTTCGGACATGCCATCCCGACCACGTCCGATCAACCGACGGCTCGCTTCCGGGCGTTCGCGGTTGGTCGGCGGAATCGGGTCCGACGTACCACGACCGAGTTTATCCCCTCGCCATCTGGAGCCAACATGAGCATTTCCCTTCTCAAGACCACCACCTCGATCTGCGTCGCGCTGATGCTGTTGCAGCCCGCAGCAGGCTTTGCGCAGACGGATACCACCACGCCGCAGGTTGACGGCTCGCCCTGCCTGCCCGGCCAGAAGGACTGCAAGCCGATCCTGCCCAAGGTGCTGAAGCCCGGCGCCAAGGCGCCCGAAGCGCAGCCGGCGCCCGGAGCCACGACACCCGAGGTGACGCCGACGCCCGAGGTGACCCCCACGCCCGAGGTGACGCCGACGCCCGAGGTGAAACCCACGCCCGAGGTGAAACCCACGCCCGAGGTGAAGCCGACGCCCGAGGTGAAACCCACCCCCGAGGTGAAACCCACCCCCGAGGTGAAGCCGACGCCTGAAGTGAAGCCGACACCTGAAGTGAAGCCGACGCCGGAGGTGAAGCCGACGCCCGAGGTGAAACCCACGCCCGAGGTGACGCCGACGCCCGAGGTGAAACCCACGCCCGAGGTGAAGCCTACGCCCGAGGTGAAGCCGACGCCCGAGGTGAAGCCGACGCCCGAGGTGAAGCCGACGCCCGAGACCGGCACCGGGAAACCTCAGCCGACCGACCAGACCGGGAAACCGAAACCGGGTGCCGACTTGCTGGGTGCCAAGACGGGCGGCAAGACCAAGCCGCCGGCTGCCGCCGCGGCACCTGCTGATGCGAACGCCGGCGCGACCGCCCCGGCGATCACCCTTGGCGACAAGGACGTGCGCCGCAGCGACCAGAACGCCCCGGATCACAACGCCCCCCAGGCCAACCAGCAGGGCTCCGGCCTGACCGATCTTGAGAAGTTCGGGCTGATCGCGCTCGGGGCTGTCGCGGTCGGCGCGATCCTGTCGAACGGTCAGACCGTCGTGTCGAACTCCGGCGACCGCGTCATTGTGCGTGATTCGAACGGCCGTTACGGCGTGATGCACGACGATAACGCCCTGGTGCGCCGCCCGGGCTCCACCGTCCACACCCAGAACTACAATGACGGCTCGGTGCTCAGCCGGGTCGTGCTGGCGGACGGCACCGTCATCATCACCGTGCTCGACGTCGACGGGCGTGTCCTGCGCCGCAGTGTGCAGCACCCGAACGCGCACCCGGTCATGCTCTACGACGATACCCGGCCAGAGCGGGCCTACACGCCGGACAACCGGCCGCGTCGGCCTCCGGTGATCATCATCTATGGCATCCAGACGACGCCTGAAGTGCTGATCCAGGGTTTCGACGCCCCGCCGCCGCAGCCCTACGGCCGCACGTTCAGCCTGCGCCAGGTGCGCGACTACCACGAGGTGCGCAGCCTTGTCCCGGCGGTGAACCTGAACGCGCTGACCTTTGATACCGGGTCTTCCGCCATCGGGCCGGATCAGGCGCAAGCCCTGGCGGCCCTCGGCGGAGCGATGGTGCGTCTAATCGCCCAGAACCCGTCCGAGGTGTTCCTGATCGAGGGTCATACCGATGCCGTGGGCGACGTCGCCTCGAACCTCGCGCTGTCGGACGCCCGCGCCGAATCCGTGGCGCTGGCCCTGACCGAAAGCTTTGGCGTGCCGCCCGAGAACATGGTGACGCAGGGCTATGGCGAGTCCGACCTGGCGCTGCAAACCCAGAGCGCGGCCGAAGTCAACCGCCGCGTCGTCGTGCGCCGGATCACCCCGCTGCTCGCCCCCGTTGCGGCGAACTGACACGCCAGACCACGCTCCCGCCCGATACTCGGGCGGGGGGTGTCATCCGTCTCCGTTTCTTCCACGGCTCCTCACGGACACCCGGCAGACAGAAACGAAAACGCCACCGGGGCACTGGTCCCCGATGGCGTGATGGTCCGCGTCGTCCGTCGCCAGACCGATCAGCCCGGCCCGTCGGTCAGTGATACATGCGGTATTCGCCGTGCCCGTCGTCGCGGCACCCCGGCACCCTGAGGTCATGGCAGACGGCCCCAGCCACGCCGCCAATCACCGCACCCGCGAGAACGTCACCGCCGACCGCGCCCGCGACCAGCGCGCCGCCAGCCGCACCGGCAACCCCGCGCTGGGTGTTGTTCTCAAGGCATCCCGCCAGCGTGGCGACAAGCACCAAGCCGGTGGCAAATTTTACGAATCGCATTCTGTTCCCACTCCAATTTGATCGATTTTCCATGCGCGACGTTAGCCGCCCCTCGCCCGCCGCGCACTAACTCAGGGCAGCATGAACCGGAACTTGCCCGCTTTGGCAGCGGTCTGATTGCCCGGTCGTGTCGATGGAGCACACAGCGCGTTGCATCGCAAGGCCCGACACCGGAATGCGGCCCGTCGCGGCCGTCGGTTCACAGGTTTTCCCTGAACCGGACGTCAATTCCAGTCGTCGCTTGCGGGGCCAGACCCTGACGGCCGCGCACATCGAGCGCCTGACCGTCGATCCGTTGTGGTTTGGCCGTCGGACCGTTGGAACGGTGGGCGTCGCAAGCCAGCGTGCCCGCCCTCAAGACAGGGTCGGCTCACCACGGCCGGTGGGATGAATGGTGGGACCGGAAGACCAGACCGCAAAATATCCGTCACTTTTCAATAACCAATTTTGGCGATCTGGTGGAGCAGAGGGGGATCGAACCCCTGACCTCGTCATTGCGAACGACGCGCTCTCCCAACTGAGCTACTGCCCCACAGGGGCGCTATTTGGCGCAAGGCCCGCGCCTTGTCAAGCAAGCGGGCCCAGAATCCCTCGGGCGGAATTGCTCAGGCCACCGGCGTCACATGTTCGCGCACGAACCGCTCGATCTCGGCGGCCGGGCGGGCGCCGGGCAGACGTGTGACTTCGCCCCCACTGCGGAACAGGATCAACAGCGGAATGCCCCGGATGCCGAAGCGTTGCGAGGCTTCGGGGTGCTCCTCGGTGTTGATCTTGGCGAACCGCACATGGGGCGCCAGCGCCTTCGCCGCCTTCGCGAACTCGGGCGCCATCATCCGGCAGGGGCCGCACCAGGGCGCCCAGAAGTCGATCAGCATGGGCAGGTCGTCGGTCTTTACCGCCTTGGTCAGCGTCGCCATGTCGAGCGCGCCGACCGACCCATCCGCCAGTTTCGCCCCGCAGGTGCCGCACTTCGGCCCCGCGGTCAGCTTGTCCAGCGGCACCCGGTTGGCCTGCCCGCAGTCGGTGCAGATCAGTTTCACGCCCTCGGCCACGGCTTCCTCCTGATACATTCGCTGTATTGCATATATGGCAGGGCCACCGCCCCGTTCAACCCCGCCTCAGTCGCCGCGCAGCAGGATAACCAGCGCCAGCGCCGTCAGCGCCACCCCCACCGCCACCAGCGCAGGCGGCGCGCCGTGGCCAAGCGCCACCTGCCACAGGATCACCCAGCTTGGCGTCAGGT
This sequence comes from Solirhodobacter sp., assembly GCF_964715405.1. Taxonomy (NCBI): domain Bacteria; kingdom Pseudomonadati; phylum Pseudomonadota; class Alphaproteobacteria; order Rhodobacterales; family Paracoccaceae; genus Solirhodobacter; species Solirhodobacter sp. Next base: position 41,747 of record NZ_CBAICG010000008.1, read on the forward strand.
AGGTGTAGGCCATCACCTTGGCCGACGGCAGCACCATCGCCGCCGTCTGAAGCAGAACGAAGCTCATCGCGCTGGCGAAGATCGAGAGGTAAAGCAGCGTGATCCAGACGATCGGCGGCAGATGGAGCCAGTCGGTCGCGCGGATGTCGGACCAGCCGAAGACGGTCAGGATCACCATCCCCGCCACCAGCATCCCGAAGGTGAACACCACCGGCGACTCGCCCCGGTTCAGCTTGCGCACCATCGGCGTATAGATCGCGTGCGCCATGCAGCCCCAGAAATAGACCACCTCGCCGTGGCCGACGTGGAAGGCCTGCGCACTCGCCGGATCGCCGCGAAAGATCACCCACAGGGCCCCCGCCGCCCCGATCATCAGCGCCAGGGCGATGCGCGGCGTGGTGATCTGGCGCAGCAAGAGCCAGCCGAACCCCGCCGCCATCACCGGCGTCAGCGTGAAGACCGCGGCGGCCGACACCGGCGGCGCTGTCTTCAACCCGACGAACATCAGCACGAAATTGCCCGCGAACAGCCCGCCCAGCACCAGATAGCGCCAGGGCGCGCGCGCGGCGCTACGCGGCAACCCGGTGGTCAGCAGCGCCGCCGCGCCGATCACCACCGCCGCCAGCGCAAACCGCGCCGCGTTCAGCGCGGCGGGCGCGATCAGGTTCGCCGCCATCGAGCCCAGCGCGAACGACCCCGCCACCAGCGCCGAGAAGGCCAGCATCGCCAGATGCCCGCGCGCGGCGGGCGACCAGCGCACGGGCGGGCCTAAGCCATCGGCCAGGATTTCGCCTCCTGCTTCAGATAGGCGAGGAAGCCTTGCACCTTGGCGGTGCGATGCAGGTCGACATGGGTGACCAGCCAGACCTCCACCTCCCACTCCTTGCGGGGGGGGAGCACCTCGACAAGGTCCGCCTGCCCCTGCGCGACCCAGACAGGCAGGAACCCGATGCCGGCCCCGTCGATCACCGCCTGGCTCATCGCGCGCATGTCGGTGGTGCGGAAGGTGATCGCCTCGGGCGGCACCGTTTGCGCCAGCCAGCGGAAGAACGGCACCCGACTGGCCTCACCATCCGGCCCGACGAAGCGATGCGCAGCCAGTGCCGCCTCGCCCTGCGGCAGCCCGAACCGCGCAACGTAACCGCGCGCGGCGTATAGCGCATAGCGGACATGCAGGAACGGCTGCGCCACGTTGTCAGGCTCATCCGGCGCCCGCCCGGCGCGGATCGCCACATGCGCCTCGCCGTATTCGAGCTTGAACAGCCGCACATCGGTCAGGTAGCGCACGATGAGGCCGGGATGCAGCGCCTGGAAACCGACCAGCGCGGGCGTCACCAGCGGTGCCAGATCGGGCAACGAGGTCACCACCAGCTCGCCCGTCACCGCCTCGCCCAAGCCCTTGATCCGCGCGGCAAACTGGCTGAACTGGTCATCGGTCGCCTGTGCCACCTGCAACAGATCCTGCCCGGCCTCGGTCGGCGTGTAGCCGCGCGCGTGGCGCTGAAAGAGCCGCACCCCCAGCCGCTTTTCCAGCGCGTCGACATGCCGGATCACCGTGGCATGGTGCACCCCCAGCACCTCGGCCGCGCCCGAGACGGTGCCCAGCCGGGCGACCTGATAGGCGGTGCGAATCTCGTCCCAGGTGTCAATCGCCATGACGTGTGCATCCACTCACAGAACCCCTGCATTCTTCAAGATTGCGTTCGGCGCTGCAAGACCGATGTGTAACCCACCCCGCCAGCCCGGCGGCCCCAACAAGGAACGCACACCATGACCGCCATCCTCCGCATCGAAGCCTCGATCAAGGGCGAGGCCTCCATCTCGCGCAAGCTGACCGACCGCCTGATCGCCCGCCTGCTTGACGCCCACGCCGATGCCAGCCTCGTCAGCCGCGACCTCTCGATCGGCATCAACCCGGTCGATGCCGCCTGGATCGGCGCCGTCTTCAGCTCCGCCGAGGCCCGCACCGACGCGCAAAAGGCCATCGTCGCCTATTCGGACGTGCTGCTGAACGAAGTCCGCGCCGCCGACATCATCGTCATCGGCCTGCCGGTCTACAACTTCGGCGTGCCGTCGCAGCTGAAAAGCTGGTTCGACCAACTGGCCCGCAAAGGCGAGACCTTCACCTACACCGAGGCCGGGCCGCAGGGTCTGCTGAAGGGCAAGAAGGCGATCATCGCGATGGCCTCGGACGGCACCAAGCAGGGCTCGGCGATCGACTTCGCCTCGGGCTACGTGCGTCACATGCTGACCTTCTTCGGCATCACCGATGTCGAGATCGTCGCCGCCGACGCCATCGCCTATGCGCCGGAAACCACCGTTCCGGGCGCGCTCGCCGCCGTCAACGCGCTGGCGCTCTGAGCCGCTGACAGATCGGACGCCGCCGGAGAATCCCCCCTCCGGCGGCGGTTTCGTCACTTGGTGAAAGCCGTGGTCACATCCGTGTCACGGTTGTATTTCAGCGTGACCTCGGAAATGTTGCACAGGTTCAGACCGCTCCAGACCGTCGGTTTGTAGTCCTCGGTCCACTCCACCTTCAGGTCCCATTTGCAGCTGTCGGCGTCGCCGGTGAAATGGATGTCGACCCCGCTGCCATCCGGCAGGATGTCCGCCCCCATGACGTCGTCCGTCCAGCTGTCGCTGCTCGTCGGATCGACATAGACGGCCTTGATGTCGTAGCCGGTGGCGTTGTTCAGCGTGAAGTCCAGCCCGTTGGCATGGGCCGGGGCGCCGACCATCAGGCCGAGCCACGTTGCAGCAACCAGCGCGTAACCTCGTTTCATGTTCCATCCTGCCTTGCACGCCGCTGCCGCCGCAGGTTCCCTGTCGCGGTCAGACGGTCGCGTGTTTCCCTCGGGGCGGCGCCATTGCCGTCCCGGACCGTTCCAGCCAATTCCAGTCAAGCGAAGAATTTCCAGCCTCTGCGCAGTCTTGCGCGCCGGCCTCCGGCGCAACATAGTCAGCCCGGCACATCGCGATCAACGATTCGTGCGGACCGCGTGATCGCGCTCCGCCCCTCGCCCACCGCCTCGGCGCCGCGCCCGCTTGCCCCGCCCGCGGTTTCGCGCAACTGTGCCAGCCGCGCCGCCCGGAGCGCGCCACCGCGCAGAGACACAGATGAACGGCACCCTGCTTCCCATCCTCGGCACCGGCTTTCTGCTGGGCTGGTCGGTCGCCTGGCCACCGGGCCCGATCAATACCGAGATCGCGCGCCGCTGCCTTGCGCGCGGGTTCTGGGCGGGCTTCGGCCTGCTGCTTGGCGCCTGCTCGGGCGATGCGCTCTGGGCGATCCTGGTGGCGCTCGGGGTGGGCCTGATCTTCACCGGACCGCTCGCCCAGATGATCATGGGCACGATCAGCGTCGCGCTGCTGACCCTCTTGATGCTGACCTTCTTGCGCCGCGCCTGGCGAGCCTGGGCCGGCCCGGCCGCTGCCGCCGCCGCCGCCCCGCCCCGCTTCGACAGCACCCGGGCCAGCTACCTGCTGGGCTTCTCGATGGCGATCACCAGCCCCTGGAACGTCACCTTCTGGCTCGCCGCCGTCGGCCGCCCCGAGATGACCCATCTCGGCCTGCACGCGCTCCTGCTGACCGCCGCCGCCGTCATCGTCGGCGCCGCCACCTGGGGGCTCGTGTGGTCCGGCACGGTGGTGCTGGTCCACCGCCAGATCGGCGCCGGCAACGGCCGCTGGGGCGCCATCCTGATGAACGGCGCGACCGCACTCCTCATGCTTTACTTCATCATCGGCTCGGTCACCCGGCTCGTGGGCGGTTGACGCAGATCGCCCGCCCCCTTTTCCCATTCCCATTGGCCCAAATATCCTCAGGGGTGAATGCGCCCGCAGGGCGCAGAGGGGGCAGAGAGCCCCCTCCCCTTCACCCGCCCATCCGCGCCGCGACCGCTCGGGCCTCGGGTTGGGTGTCCCGGCCCGCCCGCGCCTCGGCCGCGTGGAACGGATGCGCCGGGTCCGCGCCGGGCGCCACCGGCGCGTCAAGGCCCAGCCTCTCCCACTCTTGCGCCCGCGCCACCCGCTCGGCCACCATGATCGCGGGCAGATCGTCCAGCCGCTCGGGGTTGCCGCGCAGGTGCTGCAACAGGCGGTGCGAGTGCAGGATGGTCGGCCGCGCGTCCAGCGGTTCCCAGGCGTCCAGCACCGTCACCCGGCGCAGGTTGAACTCGGGCGGCAGCACATAAAACCGGACGTCGCTTTGCCAGACCAGGTCGCGAAAGCTGACCTGATCACGGGTCCGCGCCGCCCTGCGGTAGCGCCGCTGCCAGTCGGCCAGGAACGCGTCCATCGCCGCCGACCGCCGATACAGCATCACGCCGCAGTTCATCTGCGGAAAGGCATAGGGCGTGTCGACCGCGTGCCCCTCGCGGATCAGCGCCGAGGTGCGCCGCACGTCATGTGCCACCGCCAGTTCGAACCGCTCGAGGATGTCGAAAAGGTCGCCAAACGGCGCCAGCACCAGCGTGTCGCAATCCAGATAGAGCGTGCGCGCGAACCGGGTCTCGGGCAGGCAGGCCAGCTTCGGCGTCGGCCCGCTGTCGGGGATCGGCCGCACCCGGTCGAACAGGCCCGGCCTCACCTGCGGCTGATCGGTGAACAGATCGACCGCCAGCCCCGGATTGAGCGCCCTGAGCGAGGCCGCCGAGCGTTCCGCAAGGTCAAGATAGCCCGCCCCCTTCGCCACATAGATCACGCCGTCGTTCATGGCAGCCTCCCTGTTCGCCCCAAGGAGATTAGGTCAATCCCGCCGCCCGGCCAGCCTCACCTTTGTGTTTTTCTTGACCTCCGCCGCCGAACCGCCTAGATACCCGTCGATTCCGGAAGTGCGTCAAAGCTTCCGGTCCTCGAGTCCATCGAGGATCGCCATCCGTCAGCGCGTTGCGCCCGCGGGTGACATTGGCGTTTGGAGCGTCCGGCCTTACATGCCGGGCAGGGTGCAACCGGCAGGAGGCCGCAGATGTTCGAGAACCTTTCCGCCCGGCTCGGCGGCGTGTTCGACCGGCTGACCAAGCAGGGCGCGCTGTCGGATGCCGATGTGGCGACCGCGCTGCGCGAGGTGCGGACCGCGCTGCTGGAGGCCGACGTCTCGCTGCCCGTCGCGCGCGATTTCGTCGCCGCCGTGCAGGCGAAGGCGACCGGCCAGCAGGTCACCAAATCCGTGACGCCCGGCCAGCAGGTCGTCAAGATCGTCCATGACGCGCTGATCGACGTGCTGCGCGGCGAGGGTGAACCCGACGCGCTGAAGATCGACAACCCGCCCGCGCCGATCCTGATGGTCGGCCTGCAGGGTTCGGGCAAGACCACCACCACCGCCAAGCTTGCCAAGCGTCTCAAGGAGAAGAACGGCAAGCGGGTGCTGATGGCCTCGCTCGACACCAACCGCCCGGCCGCGATGGAGCAGTTGCAGATCCTCGGCGCCCAGATCGGCGTCGACACCCTGCCCATCGTCAAGGGCGAGTCCGCCATCCAGATCGCCAGGCGCGCGAAAACGCAGGCCCATCTCGGCGGCTACGACGTGTTCCTGCTGGACACCGCCGGGCGTCTGCACATCGACGACGTGCTGATGGCCGAGGTGCAGGCGGTGCGCGACATCGCCCAGCCGCGCGAGATTCTGCTGGTCGTCGATGGCCTGACCGGTCAGGACGCGGTCAACGTCGCGACCGAGTTCGACGGCAAGATCGGCATCACCGGCGTCGTGCTGACCCGGATGGACGGCGACGGCCGCGGCGGCGCCGCGCTGTCGATGCGCGCCGTCACCGGCAAGCCGATCCGCTTTGTCGGCCTCGGCGAGAAGTTGGACGCGCTGGAGACCTTCGAGCCCGAGCGTGTCGCGGGCCGCATCCTCGGCATGGGCGACATTGTCGCGCTGGTCGAGAGGGCGCAGGAAACGCTGGAAGCCGAGCAGATGGAACGCGCGATGAAGCGCTTCCAGAAGGGTCTGTTCAACATGAACGACCTGAAATCCCAGCTTGACCAGATGCTGCGGATGGGCGGCATGCAGTCGATCATGGGGATGCTGCCCGGCATGGGCAAGGCGCAGAAGGCCGCCGAGGCGGCGGGCTTCGACGACACCATGCTCAAGCGTCAGATCGCGCTGATCAACTCGATGACCAAAAAGGAACGGGCCAACCCCGACCTTCTGCAAGCCAGCCGCAAGCGCCGCATCGCCACCGGGTCGGGGCTCGAGGTGGCCGACCTGAACAAGCTACTGAAGATGCACCGCCAGATGGCGGACATGATGAAGAAGATGGGCAAGGGCGGGATGCTCAAGCAGGCGATGAAGGGCATGATGGGCGGCCAGGGCGCGGGCGGGATGCCCGACCTTGCCAACATGGACCCGGCACAGTTGAAGGCGGCGGCCGATCTTGCCAAGGGCAAGATGCCCACCGGCCTGCCCGGCCTTGGCGGCGGCGGGATGAAGCTGCCGGCCGGGCTGTCGGGCCTTGGCGGCTTAGGAAAGAAGAAATGATCAACAGCCCCTCCTCCCTCCTGATCGACGCGACGGTGCTGGCCACCGACCGGCTGATCCTGCGCGCGCCCGAAACGCGCGATTTCGACGCCTACGCCACCTTCCGGGCCTCGGATCGCAGCGCCTTCATCGGCGGCCCGCTGAACCGCGCCGCCGCGTGGCGTGCCTTCGCCACCGACCTTGGCCACTGGCTGCTGCGCGGCTACGGCATGTTCAGCGTGATCGAGCGCGACACCGGCGCTCAGGTCGGCATGGCCGGATTCTGGAGCCCCGAGGGCTGGCTCGAACCGGAGCTCGGCTGGACCCTGTTCGACGGCTTCGAAGGGCGCGGTTTCGCGCAGGAGGCCGCCCGCCGCCTGCGTGCCTATGCCTACGACACGCTGGCCTGGGCCACGCTGACCAGCGTCATCGCCCCCGGCAACGCGCGGTCGATCGCGCTGGCCGAACGGCTCGGCGCCCGGCGCGAGCGGGACTGGACCGCGCCCTCCGGCGCGCTCGCGCTGATCTTCCGCCACCCCGGCCCGAAGGCGCTGGCCGCATGACGATGGCGCCCACCCTCACCACCGTGCGGCTGACGCTGCGGATGCCCCGGCTCGACGATTTCGAGCCGCGCGCGTCCTTCTATGCGTCGGATCGGTCGGTGGACGAGGGCGGGCCCCTGCCGCGCGCTGCCGCCTGGCGCATTTGGGCCTCGGAAGTCGGGCAATGGGCGCTGATGGGCTATGGCCCGTTCACCGTCGAGGATCGCGCGACCGGCGCCTATGTCGGCGAGGTCGGCATCTACCACGCCGCCGAATACCCGTCGCCCGAGCTTGGCTGGTTCGTCGTGCCCGAAGCCGAAGGCAAGGGCTATGCCGCCGAAGCGGCCCAAGCGGTGATGGCCTGGGCGCGCGACGATCTGGGCTGGACCCGGCTGACCAGCATCATCGAACCCGCGAACGCCCGCTCCATCGCGCTCGGCCTGCGGCTGGGCGGGGTGATCGACCCGACGCTGCCGGGCATCGACCCGACCGATGTGGTGATCCGCCACGACCTGCGGAGGGCGGCATGAGGCTGCAAACGTCGGTGCGAAATCGGTGTGTTTTCGGTGTGTTTTCGGTGTCCACCGAACGCCGCATTAACCTGTCCCGGAGCCGCCCATGACCGACGACGCCACCCGCGCCCAGGCGCTGCTGAAAGAGCACCGGGAATCGATCGACCGGCTGGATGCGATCCTCGTCTACACGCTGGCCGAGCGGTTCAAGCACACCCAGTCGGTGGGCCGCCTGAAGGCCGCGCACGAGTTGCCGCCGTCGGACCCGGCGCGCGAGGCGCGGCAGATCGAGCGGCTGGAACGGCTGGCGACCGAGGCCGATCTCGACCCCGAATTCGCCAAGAAATTCCTGACCTTCATCATCTCCGAAGTGATCAGGCATCACGAGAAACTGCAAGAATAGCGGCCCCCGCCGCCCCAACCAAACCCAAGGAGACCCCTGATATGTCGATGAAAATCCGCCTCGCCCGTGGCGGCAGCAAGAAGCGCCCGCACTACTCGATCGTCGCCACCGACAGCCGCATGCCGCGCGATGGCCGCTTTCTCGAAAAGCTCGGCACCTATGACCCGATGCTGGCCAAGGACGATGAGACCCGCGTGAAGATGAACATCGAGCGTGTGCAGTACTGGCTGGGCCAGGGTGCGCAGCCGACCGACCGCGTCGCCCGCATGCTGGAAGCCGCCGGCGCCCGCCCGAAGACCGAGCGCAACAACCCGGTTTCCGCCAAGCCGGGCAAGAAGGCGATCGCCCGCGCCGCCGAGAAGGCCAAGAAGGCAGAAGCGGCAGTGGTGGCGGAATAACTCCGATTCGCCAAACCCTTGACCGGGCGGGCGCAGTCCGCGCCCGCCGCTGCCGGAGCCTGATATGACCGCCACCGATCACGTCTGTGTCGGCGCCATTGCCGGAGCCTTCGGGGTCAAGGGCGAGGTGCGCCTGAAAAGCTTCTGCTCCGACCCCGAGGCGATCGCCGCCTACGGGCCGCTGGCGACCGAGGATGGCAAACGCCGCTTCAAGGTGACGCTGACCCGCGTCATCCCGAACGGCTTTTCGGCCCGTCTTTCCGGCGTCGCCACCAAGGAAGAGGCCGACGCGCTGCGCGGCACCTCGCTCTATGTCGGGCGCGACCGCCTGCCCGGACTGGGTGACGACGAGTTTTACCACGCCGACCTGATCGGCCTGACCGTGCTCGACGCTGGCGGCACTCCGGTCGGGCGTGTCACGGCGGTGCACAACCACGGTGCGGGCGACCTGCTGGAGGTTGATCGTTCCGGCCCGAAATCCGCCCTACTTCTGCCCTTCACCCGTGCAATCGTCCCGACAGTCGATCTGGCCGCGGGCCGGATCATCGCCGACATACCGGAGGGATTGCTGGAATGACCCCGAATCTGCGCCACCAGATGTTCATGTTTTGCGCCGCCATGCTCTATTTCGGCGCAATGCTTGCAGGTCTTGCGGGCTACACGTGGCACATGGTGCCGATCTTTGTCGCGCTGTTCCTGATGTGGCTGGTGATCCTTCACCCTGAACTCTGGCCGCAAGCCGGGGCAGAGTGGCGCCGCGCCAGCACCATCGCATGCGTCGCGATGCGGATCGTGACCCAGGTCGCGCTGGTGGTGTTCTGCTTCGCGCTGGGGCGCGGCGTGGGCGGCATCCTCGGCACCGTGCCGCATCTGCCGCTGGGCCTGACGGTCGGGCTGTCGTTCCTCGCGCTGCCGTTCCTGCGGATGCTGCGGTCGGAACCAGCCCCGGAGGCCCTGAAGGCGTGACGGAACCAAAGCCGAAATCGCACGGACGCCTGTCGATTTCGGCTTCCTCCCAGCCACGCGACCTGATGGACGGGCCGCAGCGCGTCAAAGGCGCATGGACGGCGAAGGTCGTGACGCTGTTTCCCGACGCCTTTCCCGGCACGCTCGGCCTCAGTCTCACCGGCAAGGCGCTGGACATGGGGCTGTGGTCGCTTGAGCCGATCGACCTGCGCCCGTTCGGCGAGGGTCGCCACAGGAACGTCGATGACAACCCCGCCGGGGGCGGCGCCGGGATGGTGCTGCGCGCCGACATCGTGGGCAAGGCGCTGGCCTCGGCTGCGATCGGCACCCCGCCCGATCGCGCGCGCTGGCCGGTGATCTACCTGTCGCCGCGCGGCCGCCGCTTCGATCAGGCGATGGCCCGCCGCTTTGCCACCGGCGACGGCCTGACCCTGCTTTGCGGCCGGTTCGAGGGCGTGGATGAACGGGTGCTGGAGCAATTCGGTGTCGAAGAGGTCAGCCTGGGCGATTTCGTCCTGACCGGGGGCGAGATCGCGGCACAGGCCTTGATCGACGCGACCGTTCGCCTTATACCCCGCGTGCTCGGGAATCATCAGTCCGCCGAAGAGGAATCCTTTTCGGACGGGCTTCTTGAATTTCCGCAGTACACACGGCCCACGCTTTGGGAAGGCCGCGCGATCCCCGAGATTCTTCTTTCGGGCCATCACGCGAACATCGCCGACTGGAGACGGGGGATGGCCGAAAGGCTGACCAAGGAACGCAGACCTGACCTCTGGCGGGCTTACTGTGCGGTGCATGGTAGGGACCCGGACGAAGACCGAGAGCTCTGAGGTTGCATCACACCGCGGAACAACCGCGCCAGACGAAGGACAAGCGATGGACATTATCGCGCAACTGGAGGCCGAGCAGATTGCCGCTCTGGCCAAGACGATCCCCGACTTCCGGGCCGGCGACACCCTGCGGGTCGGCTACAAGGTGACCGAAGGCACGCGCACCCGTGTGCAGGCCTACGAAGGCGTCTGCATCAGCCGCAAGGGCGGCAGCACGATCTCGGCCTCGTTCACCGTGCGCAAGATTTCCTTCGGCGAGGGCGTCGAGCGCGTCTTCCCGCTCTACTCGACCAACATCGACGCGATCGAGGTCGTGCGTCGTGGCCAGGTTCGCCGCGCCAAGCTGTACTACCTGCGCGACCGCCGCGGCAAATCCGCCCGGATCGCCGAATTCACCAACTACAAACCCAAAGACGGCGCGAAAGCGTAAGGAGCGGGACCATGAAAAAGGGCATTCACCCCGACTATCACATGATCGACGTCAAGATGACGGACGGCACCGTGTTCCAGACCCGCTCCACCTGGGGCAAGGAAGGCGAACAGATGGCGCTCGACATCGACCCGCTGGCGCACCCGGCCTGGACCGGTGGCAACGCCAAGCTGATGGATACCGGCGGGCGCGTCTCGAAGTTCAAGAACAAATACGCCGGCCTGGGCTTCTGAGCCTCACCCCGACGACGGAACCGGGCGCCTCTTGCGGGGCGCCCTTTTCATTGGGGGCTTCCGTGCCACCGCAGGCTTGGTCATACTGGCGCGATGATCCGGTGTGCGGTCTGCCTTATCCTGCTGCTTGCGGCGCCTGCGGGCGCGCAAACGGTGTTCGATCGTGCGGCGGGCCTTTACGGCAGCGTCGAGAACCCGGCCCAATCCTGCACGCAGAACCCGCACCGGCTGAGCTTCATGGCCGCGCCGCCGCACGCCCTTTTCCGTTGGGCACAGCCCGCGCCTGACGCCAGCGGGCAGATGCGGGACCATGAGCGATACGACATTCTGGACTATGACGCGGGCTCGATCACGCTGCGGCGAGAGGGCGACCCGCAAATGACCGCGGACGGCAATCCTCCGGTCTGGATCCTTCGGTTGACCCAAAACCCGGCGGGCTACTGCTGGGGACGCGCCGATTGGCCGGTGGTTCGCTGCGAGCGCCTGGCCCTGCGTTGCGGGGATGACGCCCCGACGTCGTGACTGCCACAGTCGGCCGACTTGCTGCTGCCGTCAGCTTCCCATCGGCATGGCCACAACATATAGTGACCCCAACAAACCTCGCCGCTTGAGCGGGTAACGGGACAGGGAACGCATCTTGGCGCACATCATCGTGGTGGGAAACGAGAAGGGCGGCTCGGGCAAATCCACCACCTGCATGCATGTGGCGACCGCCTTGGCGCGGATGGGGTTCCGGGTCGGCGCGCTTGATCTCGACCTGCGCCAGCAGAGCTTTGGCCGCTATATCGAGAACCGCCGCGCCTATATGGCCCGCTCGGGCCACAGCCTGCCCACGCCCGATCTGCGGCCGCTGCCCGAGGTCGATCGCAGCACGCTGGCGCCGAACGAAAACGTCTTCGATCAGCGGTTGTCGGCCGCGGTGTCCGAGATGGAGCCGAGCTGCGATTTCATCGTCATCGACTGCCCCGGCTCGCACACCCGGCTGAGCCAGGTCGCGCATTCGCTGGCCGACACGCTGATCACGCCGCTGAACGACAGTTTTGTGGATTTCGATCTGCTGGCGCACGTCGATCCGGAAACCGGCAAGGTGAAGGGCCCCTCGATCTACGCGGAAATGGTGTGGAACGCGCGGCAATTGCGCGCGCAGGCGGGGCTGAAGCCGATCGACTGGATCGTGCTGCGCAACCGGCTTGGCGCGCAGCAGATGCACAACAAGAAGAAGGTCGGCGCCGCGCTGGAGGATCTGTCGCGCCGCATCGGCTTTCGGGTGGCGCCCGGTTTTTCCGAGCGCGTGATCTTCCGCGAGCTGTTTCCGCGCGGGCTGACGCTGCTCGACCTGCGCGATCTCGGCGTCGATCAGCTGAACATCTCGAACATCGCCGCGCGCCAGGAAGTGCGCGACCTGATGAACACGCTGGGCCTGCCCGGCGTCAGCGGCGACCTCTGAACAGCGCAACACCCGCGGGGGCGGGGCACGCCGCGGCGCAAAGCGCGCTGAGCCGTTTGTCGAACGCCGAAGGGGTGTGTTGCCTGCCGCGCAGCAGGTGAATGACGAAGCGGCGACCCAGGTTCATGATCAGCGTCTCCATGTTGATCCTGTCGTTGAGTCAGCGTGATCGCCGTTCGCGGCCGAACTGTGTCGCGCGCGGTCCGGCGCCGCGGCTTGCCCGAAACAATCGCTTGCCTGATTCGCGACAACCGCCACAACCGCACGCCGGGCGAAGGCAAAACGCGCGGCGACACCGGGCCAGGAGGCTGTTACAAAACGATCATGAACAGTCACACAACCTTTAAACACAGAAGATACCAAGCGCGGGACTGAAGCCGACGTCACGCCACTTGCCTTGTCACAAAAAGCGCCGTTACCTGTAGCGGCCCGGACTGACCGGCGGACAGGAGCAGCGGTTCACGATCATCCTGTCGCGACAGCGGCTTCAGCGGCATCAACAACAATGGGGAGCGACCCGATATGAAATTCAACCATCGACTTGCGATCACGGCCAGCGCCGTGGCGCTGTCCTCCGTGGCCGGGATGGCCTCGGCCGGCGCCATCGACGACCTCTACACCGCCGCGAAAGCGGAAGGCCAACTGACCGTCATCGCGCTGCCGCACGACTGGTGCGCCTACGGCGACGTCATCGCCGGCTTCAAGGCGAAATATCCCGGCATCACCGTCAACGAACTGAACCCTGACGCGGGCTCGGGCGACGAGATCGAGGCGATCAAGGCCAACAAGGACAACAAGGGCCCGCAGGCGCCCGACGTTGTCGACGTCGGTCTGGCTTTCGGCCCGTCCGCCAAGAAAGACGGCCTGATCCAGGCCTACAAGGTCTCGACCTGGGACACGATCCCGGCAAACGCCAAGGACGCCGACGGCTTCTGGTACGGCGACTACTACGGCGTGATGGCCTTCGGCATCAACAAGGACATCGTGAAGAATTCCCCCGCCGACTGGTCGGACCTGACCAAGCCGGAATACGCCAACGCCGTTGCCCTGACCGGCGACCCGCGCTCGTCGAACCAGGCGATCCTCGCCGTGATGGCGGCCGGTGCCGCTTCGGGCGCGAAGCTTGGCAAGGACTCGGGCGAAGCGGGCCTGAAGTTCTTCGCCGCGCTGAACAAGGCCGGCAACTTCGTCCCGGTCTCGGCCAAGTCGGGCACCATCGCCCAGGGCGCGACCCCGATCGTCGCGGCGTGGGACTACAACCTGCTGGCGTGGAAAGACAGCCTGAAGGGCAACCCGCCGATGGAAGTCGTCGTGCCGAAGTCGGGCGTGGTCGCCGGTGTCTACGTGCAGGCGATCTCGGCCTTCGCGCCGCACATCAACGCCGCCAAGCTGTGGATGGAGTATATCTATTCCGATGAAGGTCAGCTTGGCTGGCTGAAGGGCTACTGCCACCCGATCCGCTTCAACGATCTCGCCGCGAAGAAGGCGATCCCGCAGGCGCTGATGGATGCGCTGCCGCCGGCCGATGCCTACACCAAGGCCGTGTTCCCGACGCTGGACGAGCAGGCGGCCAACAAGGCTGCCGTCACCGGCGGCTGGGATGCCACCGTGGGCGCCGTGGTGAAGTGATCCTGACCTGACCACCGGTTCGCCCCGCGATCTGCGGGGCGAACCTTTTTCCACAGGCTGACGCAGCGGACCTTTCCGGCATGACCATGACGTCCACCATCGGTGCTGCCGCCAAGCCGCGGCGAAGACTGCCGCTGAACTGGCTCGGCATTGTGCCGTTCCTGTTGTTCGCGGTGCTGTTTCTGATCCTGCCGACGCTGAACATCGTCGTCGGCGCCTTTGTCGATGCGCAGGGCAATGTCACGCTCGCCAACCTCGGCAACCTGTTCAGCGCGTCGATTCTGGACGCCTTCAGGATGTCGATCTGGCTCAGCCTGCTGACCTCCGTGATCGGCTGTTTCGCGGGCTTTCTGATCGCCTCGGCGATCACGCTGGGGAACCTGCCCGGCTGGCTGCGCGGCAGTGTGCTGACGTTCTCGGGTGTCGCGTCGAACTTTGCCGGCGTGCCGCTCGCCTTCGCCTTCATCGCGACGCTGGGCCGCGTCGGTCTTGTCACCGTGCTGGCGCGCGACTGGTTCGGGGTGAACATCTACGCCACCGGCTTCAACCTGCTCAGCTTCGTCGGCCTGGTGCTGACCTACCTCTATTTCCAGATCCCGCTGATGGTGCTGATCATCACCCCGGCGCTGGAAGGCCTGCGCAAGGAATGGCGCGAGGCCGCGGTGATCCTGGGCGCCACCAGTGTGCAATACTGGCGCATGGTGGCGCTGCCGGTGCTCTGGCCCTCGCTCTTGGGCACGGCCGCGCTGTTGTTCGCCAACTCCTTCGGCGCGGTCGCCACGGCGATGGCGCTGACCGGGTCGGGGCTGACGCTGGTGCCGATCAAGCTGTTCGCGCAGATCCGCGGCGACGTGCTGAACGACCCGCATCTGGGCTATGCCATCGCTTTCGGGATGATCCTGCTGACCGGCATCGCCAACGTCATCTACATCGTGCTGCGCATCCGCGCCGAAAGGTGGATCAAATGAAGCGCAACCGTCTGGGCTCCTGGCTCATCATCGCGGCGGGCGCGGTCTATTTCTTCCTGCCGCTGATCGGGATGATCGAGTTCTCGCTGCGCATGAAGCGCGGCGAATACAGCCTGGAGGCTTACCGCGTCGTCCTGTCGGACCCGCAGTTTCAGGCCACCTTCGGCTATTCGGTCGTGCTCGCCCTGCTGACCATCGTGCTGGGCGTGCTGATCGTGGTGCCCACCGCCTACTGGGTGCGGCTGCGGCTGCCGGGAATGCGCCCGGTGATCGAGTTCATCACGCTGCTGCCGCTGGTGATCCCGCCCATCGTGATCGTGTTCGGCTATATCCGCATCTACAACACCTCGTCCTGGCTGCCGCTGACCGGCACCTGGTGGGGCACCAACATCCTGGTGCTGTTCGGCTATGTCACGTTGTCGCTGCCCTACATGTACCGCGCCGTCGATACCGGGCTGCGCGCCATCGACGTGCGCACGCTGACCGAGGCCGCGCAGAGCCTCGGCACCAGTTGGGTCACCATCTTGGCCCGCGTGATCCTGCCCAACGTGCTGGTCTCGGTGCTGTCGGGCGCGTTCCTGACCTTCGCCATCGTGATCGGCGAATATGTCTTTGCGGCGCTGCTGAACCTCAACACCTTCGGGCCCTACATGTTCTGGATGGGCGGCAACCGCGCCTACGAACCCTCGGCGCTGGCGGTGATCGCCTTCGCCATTACTTGGGCCTGCATGGGGCTGATCCAGCTTTTCACCCGCTTCTCCAAATTCTCCTCAGCAAAGCGATAGCGCATGGCCTACCTGGAACTCAATCACCTCGAGAAATCCTTCGGCGCGACCCGCGTGGTGAAGGATTTCGACCTGTCGATCGACAAGGGCGAGTTCGTCTCGTTTCTGGGGCCGTCGGGTTGCGGCAAGACCACGGTCCTGCGCATGGTCGCGGGGTTCGAGACGCCGACTGCGGGCACCATCGTGATCGACGGGCAGGACGTCACCGCGTTGCGCCCCAACCAGCGCAACATCGGCATGGTGTTTCAGGCCTATGCGCTGTTCCCGAACCTGACGGTGGCGCAGAACGTCGGCTTCGGGCTTCGGGTCGCGGGCATGGCACGCGCCGAGATCGCCGCGCGCGTGGCCGAGATGCTGAAGCTGATCGGCCTGTCCGACCTTGGCGCCCGCTATCCGTTTCAGCTTTCCGGCGGTCAGCAACAGCGCGTGGCGCTGGCCCGCGCGCTGGCGGTGCGGCCGCGCGTGCTGCTGCTGGACGAACCGCTCTCGGCGCTCGACGCCAAGATCCGGGTGTCCTTGCGCGAGGAAATCCGCGCCATCCAGCGCGAATTGGGCATCACCACGATCTTCGTGACCCATGACCAGGAAGAGGCGCT
Organism: Solirhodobacter sp.; assembly: GCF_964715405.1. NCBI lineage: Bacteria > Pseudomonadati > Pseudomonadota > Alphaproteobacteria > Rhodobacterales > Paracoccaceae > Solirhodobacter > Solirhodobacter sp. The sequence goes on from NZ_CBAICG010000008.1 coordinate 57,943, forward strand.
GTCGATGTCGGACCGTGTCGTGGTGATGACGAACGGCATCGCCGATCAGGTCGGCACGCCCTTCGAGATTTACAACCGCCCGACAACCCGCTTTGTCGCGCAGTTCGTCGGCACGCTGAACCTGCTTGACGCCAAGGTCGTGGATGCCGTCAGTGGCCATGTGACGGTCGGCGAAACGGCGGTGGCGCTGAACCGCACCCTGAACGGCGCCCACGGCGCGATCAGCTTGGCGCTGCGCCCCGAGGTGATCAGCCTTGGCCGCCACACCGCGCGCGGCGTCGTGCTGTCGGGCCGCATCGCCGAGGTGCACTTCCTCGGCTCGGTCATCCGCATCCGGGTGAACGTCGGCGGCAACCTGATCTCGCTCGACACCTTCAACCAGCCCGATACGCCGCCGCCCGCCGTTGGCAGCGCCGCCGAGATCAGCATTTCAGAGGCCGACCTGCTGGTGCTGACCGACTGACTGGCGCCAAGAGGCCGACCGGTATAGACCTTTGCGGGTTGAACCGTGAGAGATTGATGCCAGGCAAGATTCTCCTGACCGGCGGCGCCGGCTACATCGGGTCGCACACCTATGCGGCGCTGTGCGCGGCGGGTTACGAGGTCGCGATCCTCGACAATTTCGCCAACGCGCGCGACGACGTGCCCGACCGGCTGGAGGTGATCACCGGCAGGCCGGTCACCGTGTATCGCTGCGACATCCTTGACCCCGCGGGGCTGGCGCGCGTTTTCGCCAGCGACCGGTTCGACGGCGTGGTGCATTTCGCCGCCAAGAAGGCGGTGGGCGAGTCGCAGGAAAAGCCGCTGGAGTATATCGAGACGAACTGCACCGGCCTGGTGAACCTGCTCAAGGCGATGCGCAACGCGGGGGTGTTCCGGCTGGTGTTCTCGTCCTCGGCCACGGTCTATGCGCCGACGACGGACTGGCCGATCCCCGAGGGCGCGGCGCTGGGCTATGCCAGCACCTATGCCTACACCAAGCTGATGGGCGAGCAGATCATCCAGCAGGTCGCCGGGGCCGACGACCGCTGGCGCTACGGCATCCTGCGCTACTTCAACCCGGCCGGGGCGCATGACACCGGGCTGATCGGCGAAGACCCGTCCGACATTCCGAACAACCTGATGCCCTATATCGCCAAGGTCGCCACCGGCGAATTGCCCGCGCTGAACGTGTTCGGCAACGACTACCCGACGCCCGACGGCACCGGCGTGCGCGACTACATCCATGTGGTGGACCTCGCGCGGGGTCACGTGCTGTCGCTCGACGCGCTGATGCGCGGCGATGACAGCCACACCGTGAACCTTGGCACCGGGCAGGGCTATTCGGTGATGGACATGCTGGCCGCCTATTCGCGTGCCTGCGGGCGCGATCTGCCCTGCAAGATCGCCCCGCGCCGCGCGGGCGATCTGGATTGCTACTACGGCGATCCGACCAGGGCCGCCGAGGTGCTGGGCTTTCGCGCCGAACGCGATCTGGACAACATGTGCGCCACCAGTTGGGCCTGGGTCTCGCGCCGGTCCAACACCCGTCAGGGCTGAGGCTCGGGCAACGGCAACGGCTCCAGTTCCGCCTCCAGCCGCGCACGCAGGCGCGGCGGCCAAGGCTGCGGGCGACCTTCGGCGAAGCTGATGAAGACCAGGGTCGAGTGCATCTTCAACCGCACCTGCCCGTTGCATTCCGCCACGAACTCCAGCCCCGCGCTGGTGCGCCCCAACCGCCGCAGGCAAAGCGAGATTGCCAGCATGTCACCAAGGCGGCTGGGCGCGCTGAACACCACCCGCAGCTCGGCGGTGGGCACCCCGGCCTGCATCGCGCCGTGCATCTTGGCGAAGGAATGCTTCAGGCGACCTTCAAACCACTCTTCGACCGTCGCGTTCATCATCTCCATATAGCGCGGATAGAACACGATCCCGGCGGGATCGCAGTGCTGGAACAGCACTTTCTGACGGTAGACGAAAGGCATCAAAGATCGGTCCGCACATGCCAGAGCTCTGGAAACAGCTCGACCTCCAGCATACGGCGAAGATAGGTCACGCCGCCAGTGCCCCCGGTGCCCCGCTTGAAGCCGATCACCCGTTCGACCGTCGTGACGTGGTTGAAGCGCCAGCGGCGGAAGTAATCCTCGAAATCCACCAGCTTCTCGGCCAGATCGTAAAGCGCCCAATGCCCCTCGGGGTCGCGGTAAACCTGCGCCCAGGCCGCCTGCACCGCGGCGTTCGGTTGCCATTGCTGCGCGGTATCGCGGTGGATCACCTCCTCGGGCAGCGTGAGCCCCGCCTTGTGCAATGCCCCCAGCGCCACATCGTAAAGCGAGGGCCGCGCCAGTTCCGCCTCCAGCAGCGCCTTGATCTCGGGGCGGTGCGCATGGGGGCGGATCATCGCCGGGTTGCGGTTGCCCACCATGAACTCGATCAGCCGGTACTGCCAGGACTGGAAGCCGGACGACTGGCCCAGCGCATCGCGGAACTTGGTGTAATCCGACGGCGTCATCGTGCGCAGCACATCCCAAGCGCCGTTCAACTGCTCGAAGATCCGCGACACCCGGGCCAGCGTCTTGAACGCATGGGCGAAATCGCCCCCGGCGACCGCATCGCGCGCCGCCGTCAGCTCGTGGATCGCCAGCCGCATCCACAACTCGGATGTCTGGTGCTGGATGATGAACAGCATCTCGTCATGGGCATCCGACAGTTGCGCCTGCGCGCCCAGGATCGCATCCAGCCGCAGGTAGTCGCCGTAGGACATCCGGCCATCGAAGACCATCTGGGCACCCTCGCGGGCGGGGTCGTAAGGGGTTTGGGTCATGGGTTCTCTCTCAGCCGGAAGCGTTGGATCTTGCCGGTCTGCGTCTTCGGCAGCGCGGCGGTGAAGATGATCCGGCGCGGATACTTGTAGGGCGCGATCACCGCCTTCACATGGTCCTGCAACACCTTGACCGTCAGCGCATCGGGCGCGACCCCCGCCGCCAGCACGACATGCGCCTCGACGATCTGGCCGCGGTCCTCGTCGGGCGCGCCGATCACCGCGCATTCGTGCACGCCGGGGTGCGACAGCAGCGCCGCCTCGACCTCGGGTCCGGCAATGTTATAGCCCGCGCTGACGATCATGTCGTCGTTGCGGGCGGCGAAGTGGAAATAGCCCTCGGCGTCCTGCACAAAGGCGTCGCCGGTCAGGTTCCAGCCGTTCTGCACATAGTCGCGCTGCCGCGTGTCGTCGAGGTAGCGGCACCCGGTCGGCCCCCGCACCGCCAGTTTGCCCACTGTGCCGCGCGGCACCTCGGTGCCCGCGGCGTCCACGACCTTCGCCTGATAGCCGGTCACCGGCCGCCCGGTGCAGGCCGGGCGGCTGTCGCCAAAGCGGTTGGTGATGAAGATGTGCAGCATCTCGGTGGCGCCGATCCCGTCGAGCATCGGCTTGCCGGTCTTGGCCCTCCACTCGTCATAGACCGGCGCGGGCAGCGTCTCGCCCGCCGACACGGCGGCGCGCAAGGACGACAGGTCCGCCCCCTCGTCGATCGCCTTCAGCATCACCCGATAGGCGGTGGGCGCGGTGAAGCAGACCGTGGCGCGGTACTTCTGGATGATCTCGATCATGTTGGGCGGCGAGGCGGTTTCCAGCAGCGCCGCCGCCGCACCGAAGCGCAGCGGGAAGACCGCGAGCCCGCCCAGCCCGAAGGTGAAGGCCAGCGGCGGCGAGCCGACGAAGATGTCCTCCGGCGTCACCCCCAACACCTCCTTCGCATAGCCGTCGGCGATGATCAGCAGGTCGCGGTGGAAGTGCATCGTCGCCTTCGGCACCCCCGTGGTGCCCGAGGTGAAGCCCAGCAGCGCCACATCGTCCCGCCCGGTCTTCACCGCCGTGAACCGCACCGATTTGTCCAGCGCCGCGCGGTCCAGTTCCGCGTCGTGGTTCGCGGTGCCGTCGAAGCCGATCACCGTGGTCAGGAAGGCCGAGCCCTTGGAGCAGGCGACCATCTCCTCCATCAGCCGCGTGTCGCACAGCGCGACCGAAACCTCGGCCTTGTCGACGATCTTGGTCAGCTCGCCCGCGCGCAGCATCGGCATGGTGTTCACCACCACCGCCCCCGCCTTCATCGCCGCCAGCCAGCAGGCCACCATCGCCGGGTTGTTCGCCGACCGGATCAGGATGCGGTTGCCGGGCTTCACGCCGTAATCCTCGACCAGCGCATGGGCGATGCGGTTGGTCCAGTCGGTCAGTTCCTTGTAGGTGCGTCTGCGGCCGTTGCCGATCAGCGCGGTATGGTCGCCAAAGCCCTGCGCCACCATGCGGTCGGTCAGTTCCACGCCCGCGTTCAGCCATTCGGGGTAGCTGAAGCCCTCCAGCGGCAATTCCGGCCAATCCTCACCAGGCGGCAGCCGGTCGCGGGCAAAGCTATCGACATGGCCTGAAGGCCCCAGGTTCACCATCGCGCGCCCTCCCCTGTCCGCGTCACAGCGGCACCACCGCCGTCGCCTCGATCTCGACCTTCGCGCGGTCCTCGACCAGCGCCACCACCTGCACCAGCGCCATCGCCGGGTAGTGCCGCCCGATCACCTCGCGATAAACGGCGCCAAGCGCGCGCAGGTTGCCCAGATAGTCGCGCTTGTCGGTCACATACCAGGTCAGCCGCACCAGATGGCGCGGCTCCGCCCCGCCCTCGGCCAGCACGGCCACGATGTTGCGCAGCGTCTGGCCTACCTGCCCGACGAAGTCGTCGGTCTCGAAGTCCTGATCCGCGTTCCAGCCGATCAGCCCGCCGCAGAAGATCATCCGCCCCGTGGCGGCAACCCCGTTCGCGTAGCCCGCCGCGGGCTTCCAGTGGCGCGGATGCAGAACCTCATGCCCGTCGCTCATGCCCCGCCCTCCGCCAGAACCGCCCGCGCGATGATCAGCCGCTGCACGTCGCTCGCGCCCTCGTAGATGCGCAGCGCCCGGATTTCGCGGTAAAGGCTTTCCACCGCGAAGCCTTGCCGCACCCCGTCGCCGCCATGCAACTGCACCGCCATGTCGATCACCCGCTGCGCCGCCTCGGTGGCGTAAAGCTTGGCCATCGCCGCCTCGCGGCTGACCCGAGCGGCCCCCATGTCCTTGGTCCAGGCCGCGCGGTAGATCAGCAGCGCGGCCGCGTCGATCTCCACCGCCATGTCGGCGATATGGCCCTGCACCATCTGCAACTCGGCCAGCGCCGCGCCGCCGACCCGGCGCGCCTTCACCCGCACCACCGCCGCGTCCAGCGCCCGACGCGCGAACCCCAGCGCTGCCGCCCCCACCGTCGGGCGGAACACGTCCAGCACCGACATGGCAACCTTGAACCCCTCGCCGGCCCGCCCGATCAGCGCCGCCCCCGGCAGCCGCACGCCGTCCAGCCGCAGATGCGCCAGCGGATGCGGCGCGATCACCGCGATCCGTTCGACGACCTCCAGCCCCGGCGCATCCGCGGGCATCAGGAAGGCCGACAGCCCCTTCGCCCCCGGCGCCTCGCCGGTACGCACGATGACAACATAGACATCCGCAATTCCGCCGTTCGAGATATAGGTCTTCTCGCCCGTCAGCACCCAACCGTCGCCGTCGCGCGCCGCCACCGTCGCCGTGTTGGCCACATCCGACCCCGAGTTCGGCTCGGTCAGGGCGAAGCCTGAAATCGCCGCCCCCGTCCGCGTCCGCGCCAGCCAGGCCCGCTGGTCCGGTGTTCCAAAGAGGCTCACCGCCCCCATCCCCAGCCCCTGCATGGCAAAGGCGAAATCCGCCAGCCCGTCATGCCGCGCCAGAGTCTCGCGGATCAGGCACAGCGTGCGGACGTCCAGCCGCTCGCCCGCGCCCGCCCCGCTATGGCGCAGCCAGCCGCCCGCACCCAGCGCCGCCACCAGCCCCCGGCAGGCGGCGTCCACGTCGTCATGCGACACCGGCAGGTTCGCCGCGCACCAAGCCTCCAGCGCCGCCGCCAGATCACGGTGCCGCGCCTCGAAAAACGGCCACTCCAAGAAGCTTCTGTCTGCCATCTTCTTCCGTTCCCAAATATCCTCGGGGGGTCCGGGGGGCAGACAGCCCCCCGGCTGCGCGTCAGTTCCCTTGGAACACCGGCCGCTCTTTCGCGACAAACGCCCGGTAAGCCCGCGCGAAATCCTCGGTCTGCATGCAGATCGCCTGCGCCTGCGCCTCGGCCTCGATCGCCTGTTCCAGCCCCATGTTCCACTCCTGGTTCAGCTGCGTCTTGGTGATGCCATGCGCAAAGCACGGCCCCGCCGCGATCCGCCCGGCCAGCGCCATCGCCTCGGCCTCCAGCACCTCGGCCGCATGCAGGGCGTTCCAGAACCCCCAGGCCGCGCCCTCCTCGGCGCTCATCGTGCGCCCGGTGTAGAGCAGGTCCGCCGCCCGTCCCTGCCCGATGATGCGCGGCAGCATCGCGCAGGCCCCCATGTCGCAGCCCGCAAGGCCGACCCGCGTGAACAGGAACGCGGTCTTGGCGGCGGGCGTTGCGATGCGCAGGTCCGCCGCCATCGCCAGGATCGCGCCCGCGCCGACGCAGATGCCATCCACCGCCGCGATCACCGGCTTGCCGCAGCCGATCATCGCCTTGATCAGATCGCCGGTCATCCGGGTGAAGGCCAGCAGCCCCTTCATGTCGCGCCCGACCAGCGGCCCGATGATCTCGTGCACGTCGCCGCCCGAGCAGAAGTTGCCGCCGTTCGGCGCCAGCATCACCACGTCGACGTCCTCGGCGTAGGGCAGTGCGCGGAAGGTGTCGCGCAACTCGGCGTAGCTCTCGAAGGTCAGCGGGTTCTTCTTCTCGGGCCGGTTCAGGCGGATCACCGCGATCCGGCCCTGAACCTCCCAGAGGAAATGCTGTGGCGTCAGCCCGGCCAGTGTGGTCATGCCTTGTCTCCCCGTCCCATGCGCTTGAGGATGTCGGTCAGCGTGACGAGGTCGGCCTCGGTCAGCCCCGCGAACAGGCGGTTCACCTCGCGCTCGTGGCCCTCGGCCTGCGCTTCGAACTGGCTCAGGCCCGCCTCGGTCAGCGCCACCTGGACGGTGCGGCGGTCGTTCGGCACCGGCGTGCGCTTCACCAGCCCGTCGCGTTCCAGCCGGTCCACCACCGCCGTGGCATTGCCGTTCGAGACCAGCAGCATCCGCGACAGTTCCGACATGCTGACCCCCTCGCGCCGCCGCCACAGCGCGGCCATCACGTCGAACCGGGGCAGTGTGGTGCCGTGTTTCAGCCGCAGATAGTCGCGCAGCGGCGCCTCGGCGGCGCGGGTCACGCCCAGCAGGCGGATCCAAGCCTTCAGGCGGCGCTTCGACAGCGGGTCCGGGCCCACATCCTTCATGTCTCGCCCCCCGAGATGGCAATGGCCTGCCCGTTCACCCCCGCGCTGCCCGGCGCGCAGAGCCACAGCGCCGCCGCCGTCACCTCGGCGGGCTGGATCAGCCGGTTCTGCGGGTTCATCGCCTCCAGCGTGGCCTTCGCCTCGGCCGGGCTGCGGCCGGTCTTTCGTGCGATCACATCGACCGAGTGATCGGTCATCGGCGTGTCGAGAAAACCGGGGCAAAGCGCGTTCACCGTGATCTCGCGCCGCGCGATCTCCAGCGCCAGCGAGCGGACAAGGCCAACCACGCCATGCTTGGCCGCCGCATAGGGCGCGACCTTGGCATAGCCCTTCAGCCCGGCGGTGGAGGCAACGACGATCAGCCGCCCCCAGCCCGGCATCTGGTTCAGCCCGTCGCGCAGCGTCAGGAACACGCCGGTCAGGTTGACCGCGATCATCGCGTTCCACTGCGCCAGCGTGGTGCGGGCCATCACCCCACTGTCAGCCGCGCCCGCGTTGGCGATGACGATATCACAAGGCCCGGCGGCGGCGAACATCGCGGCGACGGAGGCTTCATCCGTCACGTCGGCCTGCACCGCACGGATGCCGGGTGTCATCGCCACCGCCACCAGCGGGGCCGTGCGCCGTCCGGTGATCACCACCTCGGCGCCCGCTGCCGCGAAGCCGCGCGCAAGGTCGGCCCCCGCGCCGGTGCCGCCGCCCGTGACCAGAACGCGCTTGCCCGCCAGCGTCATGCCCGGATCGCCTCCTGCGCGCGCTGCGCAAGCCGCACCGCCTGATCGCGGCCCGCCAGATAGGGCAGCGGCCAGTGCTGTGCGGAATCGCCCAGCGCCAGCGCGGCGTGCAGCGTCCAGTACGGGTCGGCCAGGTGCGGGCGGGCCAGGCAGACCAGATCGGCCCGCCCCGCCATCAGGATCGAGTTGACGTGGTCGGGTTCGGTGATGTTGCCGACCGCCATCGTGGCCAGCCCGGCCTCGTTGCGGATGCGGTCGCTGAACGGGGTCTGGAACATCCGGCCATAAACCGGGCGCGCCTCGGTCGAGGTCTGGCCCGCCGACACGTCGATGATGTCGGCCCCCGCCGCGTGGAACATCCGCGCGATCTCCACCGCCTCGGCGGGCGTCACGCCCTGTTCGCCGACCCAGTCGGTGGCCGAGATGCGCACCGACATCGGCTTTTCCGCGGGCCAGGCGGCGCGCATCGCGGCAAAGACCTCCAGCGGCCAGCGCATCCGGTTTTCGAGGCTGCCGCCATAGGCATCGGTCCGCACGTTGGACATCGGCGAGATGAAGCACGAGATCAGGTAACCGTGGGCCGCGTGCAGCTCGGCCATGTCGAAGCCCGCCCGCGCCGCCATCAGCGTGGCGGAAACGAACTCATCCCGCACCCGGTCCATGTCGGCGCGGTCCATCGCCTTCGGCACCTGATTGCGATCCGACCACGGCAGCGCCGAGGCCGACATCACCGTCCAGTTGCCCGAGGCGAGCGGCGCGTCTCCCTCTTCCCAACCCAGTTGGGTGGACGCTTTCCGCCCCGCATGACCGATCTGGCAGCACATCTTCGCCTCGGTCTCGGCATGGACGAAATCGACGATCCGCCGCCATGCCGCCTCGTGTTCCGGCGCGTAAAGGCCGGGGCAGCCGGGGGTGATGCGCCCCTCGGGCGACACGCAGGTCATCTCGGTATAGACCAGCCCCGCTCCACCCTTGGCGCGTTCGGCGAGGTGGACGAAGTGCCAGTCGGTCGGGCAGCCGTCGACCGCCTTGTACTGCGCCATCGGCGAGACCACGACACGGTTGACCAGCGTCATATCGCGCAGCCGGAACGGCGCGAACATCGGCGTGCGGCCGGGGGTGCCGCCCGCCTGCGCCTGAAACCAGTCCTCCGCCTCGCGCAGCCACTTGGGGTCGCGCAGCCGCAGGTTCTCGTGGCCGATGCGCTGGCTGCGGGTCAGCAGCGAATAGGTGAACTGCACCGGGTCAAGGTGCAGGTAACGCTCGACCTCCTCGAACCACTCCAGGCTGTTGCGCGCCGCCGATTGCAGCCGCAGCACCTCGACCCGGCGTTCGGCCTGATAGCGCTCGAAGGCGGCCTCCAGCGTCGGTTCCGAGTGCAGGTAGTCGGCGAGCGCGATCGCGCTGTCGAACGCCAGCCGCGAGCCCGAGCCGATCGAGTAATGCCCCGTCGCCGCCGCATCGCCCATCAGCACCACGTTGCCGTTGTACCATTTCTCGCAGATCACGCGGGGAAACTGCATCCAGACCGCCGACCCGCGCAAGTGCGAGGCATTCGACATCAGATCGTGGCCGCCAAGATGCCGCGCGAAGATCTTGCGGCAGGTCTCGACGGTTTCTTCCTTCGTCATCGTCTCGAAACCCCAGCGATCCCAGGTCTCGGGCATGCAGTCGACGATGAAGGTCGCGGTGTCCTGGTCGAACTGGTAGACATGGGCCCAGACCCAGCCGTGTTCGGTGTTCTCGAAGATGAAGGTGAAGGCGTCATCGAATTTCTGATGCGTGCCCAGCCAGATGAACTTGACCTTGCGCAGGTCGATGTCGGGCTTGAACACGTCCTCGTATTCGCGGCGCACCAGCGAGTTGATGCCGTCGCAGCCGACCACGAGGTCGTAATCCTTGCGATAGTCCTCGACCGACTTGAACTCGGTCTCAAACCGCAGATCGACACCCAGTTCGCGCGCCCGCGCCTGCAGCAGAACCAACATCTGCTTGCGCCCGATCCCGGCGAAACCGTGGCCGCCCGACACGATGCGGTGGCCGTCCTTCACCACGGCGATGTCGTCCCAGTAGGAAAAATGGCTGCGGATCGCGTCGGTGCTTTGCGGATCGTTCTTCTGCATCCGGCCCAGCGCGTCATCCGACAGCACCACACCCCAGCCGAAGGTGTCGTTGGCGCGGTTGCGTTCCAGCACCGTCACCTGATGCGACGGATCGCGCAGTTTCATTGAAATCGCAAAGTAAAGACCCGCAGGCCCGCCGCCCAGACAGAGAACGCGCATCTGCCCCTCCCCTTGATGATGTCAACCAACCTGCCATCGACCGGGATTCATTTCAAGCTTGAAATATCTTGCGCTTTGCGGAACCATCAGCGGGCGCCACAATGCGCCGAACCGCCGAAGGAAATGCCATGTCGCCTGTCTATATCTGCACCGGCAAGCGCACCCCGATCGGGCGCTATGGCGGCGCGCTGTCGATGGTCCGCCCGGACGACATGGCCGCCCATGTGATCGACGCCGTGCTGCAGGCCGCACCGGGGATAACGGTCGACGAGGTGATCCTGGGCTGCGCCAATCAGGCGGGCGAGGACAACCGCAACGTCGCGCGCATGGCGGTGCTGTTGTCGCGGCTGCCCGAGACGGTGCCCGCGCTGACACTGAACCGGCTTTGCGCAAGCGGGCTGGACGCGGTGATTGCCGGGGCGCGCGCCATCGAGGCCGGCGCGGCCGAGGTGGTGATTGCCGGTGGCGTCGAAAGCATGAGCCGCGCGCCCTTCGTGATGCCGAAGGCAACCGCCGCCTTCGCCCGCGCGCCGGAGATTTACGACACCACCATCGGCTGGCGCTTCGTCCACGCCCGGATCGCGGCGGAATACGGCATCGACTCGATGCCCGAGACGGCCGAAAACGTCGCGGCGGAGTTCGGCATTTCCCGCCCCGATCAGGACGCCTTCGCGCTGCGCAGCCAGGCGCGCTACAGCGCGGGCTGGCACGCCGCCGACATTGCCCCCGTGACGATTCCCGGTCGCAAGGGCGAGGCGGTCGTCGTCGCCACCGATGAGCATCCGCGCCCGACCTCGCTGGAGAGGCTCGCGGCCCTGCCCGCCCCGTTCCGCGCGGGCGGCACGGTCACGGCGGGCAATGCCTCGGGCATCAACGACGGGGCGGCGGCGCTGCTACTGGCGTCAGAGTCGGCGATCGCGCGGCATGGGCTGACGCCGCTTGCCCGTATCGGCGCCGCTGCGGCGGCCGGGGTGGCACCGCGCCTGATGGGCATCGGGCCGGTCGCGGCGCTGGCCCGGCTGACCGCGCGCACCGGCCTGACGGCGCAGGATTTCGACGTGATCGAGCTGAACGAAGCCTTTGCCGCGCAGGCGCTGGCCTGCACCCGCGCCTGGGGCCTGCCCGATGAGGCGGCCCACGTGAACCGCTATGGCGGCGCCATCGCGATGGGCCATCCGCTGGGCATGTCGGGCGCGCGAATCGCACTGTCCGCCGCGCGGCAGTTGCACGAAACCGGCGGGCGCCATGCGCTGGCGACGCTGTGCGTTGGCGTGGGCCAGGGCGTCGCGCTGGTTCTGCACGCGGTCTGACCCCGCGTCAGCGCGGAAATTCCCATGATCCCCGTTGCGCCCATCGGCGCGGCGCGCATATGGAGGGCGCAGCCCCGCGCGAATGAGGTGCCCCCATGCGATTGTCCGTCAACGGAACCCCGCACGACGTCTCGGCCGACCCCGGCACACCGCTTTTGTGGGTGTTGCGCGACGTGATCGGGCTGACCGGCACCAAGTATGGCTGCGGCGTCGGCCAGTGCGGCGCCTGCACGGTGCATCTGAACGGGCAACCGACGCGGTCCTGCTCGATCACGCTCGGCGATATTGGCGGAGCCGAAATCACCACGATCGAGGGGATCGGCACCCCGGAAAAGCTCGCCGTGATCCAGCAGGCCTGGGTCGACCATCAGGTGGCGCAGTGCGGCTATTGCCAGTCCGGGCAGATCATGTCGGCGGTGGCGCTGCTGGCGGCAACGAAGACACCGACCGACAGCGACATCGACGCCGCGATGGATGGCAACCTGTGCCGCTGCGGCACCTACCCGCGCATCCGCGCCGCGATCCATGACGCCGCCAAGCGTCTGCAGGGGGCGTAAGCCATGAGCCGTCTGGGCACGATCACCCGCCGCAGCTTCCTTGTCGTTTCCGCCGCCGTCGCGGGCGGGGTGGCGTTCGGCTACTACAAGTATCAGCAAGACCCGGCCAACCCGCTGACCGCGGCCGAAGGCGAGACGATCTTCAACCCCTGGGTCATTGTGCGCGCCGACAGGGTGACCGTCATCACCCCGCGCGCTGAAATGGGACAGGGCGTGCAGACCACCCTGGCCGCGCTGGTCGCGGAAGAGATGGACCTGGCCTGGGATCAGGTGCGCGCCGAACATGGCCCGGCCGCCTCGGCCTACACCAACTTCGTTGCCGCCGGGGCCAGCCTGCCCTTCGCCGGGTATCGCGACAGCCGAATGAAGCATCTTGCCGAAGGCGCGATGGATGTGATGGGCAAGTTCCTCGGCGTGCAGGCCACCGGCGGCTCGACGTCTACCGTCGATGCCTTCGTGCGGATGCGGCAGGCCGGTGCGGCGGCGCGCTTCGTGCTGGTGCAGGCCGCGGCCAGGCGGCTGAAGCAGAACCCGATGGCGCTGAAAACCGAGGGCGGCGCCGTGGTGGCGCCCGATGGCACCCGGCTGAGCTATGGCGAACTGGCGGCCGAGGCGGTGGCGATCGCCCCGCCCTCGGACCCCAAGCTGAAAGACCCCAAGGACTGGACCCTGCTTGGCACCTCGCTGCCGCGGCTGGACATGGTGGCCAAGGTCACCGGCACCGCCGGGTTCGGCATCGACACGCGGCTGCCGGGGATGCTGTTCGCCTCGGTGCGTGCCAATCCGGCGCTTGGCGGCACGATGCTGCGCTTCGACGCGACCGCCGCCAGGGCGATGCCCGAGGTGAAGGCGGTGGTGGACCTTGGCGATGCGGTCGCGGTGGTGGCCACCAACACCTGGGCCGCGTTCACGGCGCTGCAGAGCGTGCAGGTCTCCTGGGGCCCGGCGCCCTACCCGGAGACGACCGACGCCATCTTTGCCGAGATCGCCAAGGCCTTCGACGCAAGCCCCAATGCCACGCTGCGCGACGATGGGAACGTGGACAAAGCGCTGACGGGCGCCAAGGTGCTGACCGCCGAATACCGGGTGCCCTACCTCGCCCACGCGACGATGGAGCCGATGAACGCGGCGGCATTGTTGAAGGACGGTGCGCTGACGGTCTGGGCGCCGAACCAGGCGCCGACGGTGATCCGCGACAAGTGCGCCGCGGCGGTCGGGGTGGCGGCCGACAAGGTGACGGTGCACACGACCTTCCTCGGCGGTGGCTTCGGTCGGCGCGCCGAGTTTGACTATGCCGTGCAGGCGGCGAAGCTGGCCAAAGCGCTGCCCGGCACCCCCGTGCTGCTGACCTGGCGGCGCGAGGAGGACATGACGCATGACTTCTTCCGCCCCGGCGCCATCGCCCGGATGGAAGGTGTCATGGGCCCCGATGGGCCGGTGGCGCTGAAAGCCGCCGTCGCGGCGCCCTCGGTTCTGGCCAATCAGGGCAAGCGCCTGCTGGGCATGGCGCCGCCCGGCCCCGACAAGATCCTGGTCGAGGGGCTGTTCGATCAGCCCTATGGCATTCCGCACTACCGCGTGGCGGGCCATGTCGCCGACGTGGCGGTGCCGGTCGGGTCGTGGCGGTCGGTCGGCAATTCGCACAACGCTTTCTTTCAGGAATGCTTTCTGGACGAGTTGGCACACGAGGCCGGGCTTGATCCGGTGGCGATGCGACTGACGCTGATGGGCAAGCAAAGCGCCGTTGCCGCGCGGGTGCTGGAAACCGTCGCGGGGATGGCGAACTGGGGCACGCCCGCCCCGGCGGGCCGCGCCCGCGGCATGGCGTTCTGCTGGTCCTTCGGCACCCCCACCGCCGAGATCATCGAGATCAGCCAGTCCGACGCGGGCATCAAGCTGGAGAAGATGTGGATCGTGCAGGATGTCGGCACCGCGCTCGACCCGCGCAACATCGAGGCGCAGATGACCTCGGGCGCGATCTTCGGGCTGACGGCGGCAATTCAGGGCGAGATCACCTTTGCCAAGGGCGCGGTGGAGCAGCAGACCTTTGCCGACTACGACGGCCTGCGGATGCCGCAGATCCCGCTGTTCGAGACGCGCATCCTGCAAACCAACGCGCATCTGTCGGGCGTCGGCGAACCGGCCACGCCGCCCGCCGCACCCGCGCTGGCCAATGCCATCTTCGCGCTGACCGGCAAACGCATCCGCACCCTGCCACTGAACAAGGCGGTCAGCTTCGCCACCTGACCCCCGGATTAAATACCGTTTCCGGAATGTGTGTTTGACTTTGGCCCTCCCCTGCGAAATCCTTGCCGCAGGGGAGTGAAGCATGAAAACCATCTGCGTCGTCCAGCATACCGAGGCGGAATACCTTGGCCTGATCGAAGATCACTTCGAGGGCCGCAACATCCGCTTTACCTACAAGCGCCCCTTCACCCCGGGCGGAACGCTGCCAACCAGCACCGACGGGTTCGACGGGCTGTTTCTGCTGGGGGGCGGCCCCTACGGATTGGTCAGCGGCCACCTGCTGCCCAGCCTCGGGCACGAGTTGCGGCTGACCCGCGCTTTCCTCGACGCGGGCCTTCCGGTGGTCGGCTTCGAGCTTGGCGCGGTGATTCTCGCCACCGCCGCCGGGGGCGGCGCAACCGAGGCTCCGCTGCGATTCGAAGTCGGTCACATCACCGCGACGCGGCCGGGTCTGCTCGGCGGGATGCTTCCCGACCGCCTTCCGATGGCCGCCTACCTGCGCGATCGCCCGGCGCTGCCCGCCGGGGCCGAGGTCTTTGCAATCGCAGCATCCGGCGAGCCGATGATCTTCGGGATCGGCACCAACTGCCTTGGCTTCGTCGGTCATCCGGGGGCGAAACGCGGGATGATGGAAGACCTTATCATGGAGTTCGCGGAAACCCCCGAGGACACCGCAGGCTCGCTGCAATTGCTCGGTCAGGTGCAATCCGAAATCGCCGAAGCGCTCACGTCGCTGATGGTTGGCGTAGCCGGGCACACCGGGCTGATGTGATTGCGATCGGCCACGCGTCGATTGCATATTCCATTCTCTACATGTATCGTTATCTTTGCATATATTGAAGACCGGCTATGCGCTGACCGAGATGGTCCGCACCGGTGACAGCCCGAGGGAGACAGACGTGGCGAGCAAACTCATCATCGTGATGGTCAATACCGATCCGCGCAACGGCGAGGAACTGGGCGCGCCGTTCTTCCAGGCCACCGTCGCCGCGGCGATGGATTACGAGGTCGAGGTGATTTGCACGGCGACCTCCGGCCAGTTGATGAAGAAGGGGTTCGCCGAGACCCTGGTGGTGAAGCCTGGCTCGCCGAAGACCGTCTACGACTTCATCAAGGACGCCCATGAGGCGGGGGTCAAGTTCTACTGCTGCTCGCCCAACCTCGACCTGTTCGACATGACCGTCGACGACCTGATCCCCGAATGCGAAGGCATCGTCGGTGGCGCCAAGGTCATCGAGGACATCATGGAAAACGACGACGCGAAAGTGCTGACCTACTGAACCGAAACGCGGGGAGGCGACGATGAACGCACACGTCCAGGCGGCCAATCCGCAGATCAGCGATCCGGTTTCGGACAAGCCGGTGGTGCCATATGAAAAGCTCGAAGAGATCTTCGAGGACATCCGGAACCACACGGTCTACCACACCGAAATTCACGGCTGCCTGAACTGCGGCATCTGCACCGCCACCTGCCCTTCGGCGCATTACTACGACTACAGCCCGCGCGAGATCGTGCAGTTGCTGTGGACCGAGAACCTTGAAGGCATCTACGATGCGATGCAGGAAAAGATCTGGGCCTGCGCCCAGTGCTACACCTGCGCCGCCCGCTGCCCGTTCGAGAACTCGCCCGGTGGCCTGGTGATGATCATGCGCGAAGTGGCGATCAAGCACGGCATGGAATCCGCCAAGGAAGTGCTGCGCCCGTTCAGCCGCGTGCTGCTGAAGCTGGTCTCGACCGGCAACCAGCTGGCGCCGAACATGATCACCAAGGAAGCCTTCCCTGACTGGGGGCCGAACGTGGTCAAGGTGGATGCACCGCTGGCGATCCTGCGCAAGGCGATCCCGATGCCGACGATGCACACGCTCGACACCGCCTGGGTGGTGAACCTCAAGACCTCGGTCGAGCTTTACACGATCTGGGAAGCGACCGGCGTTCTCAACCAGCTTGAGACGGTGGATGAGAACCTCTTCGACGTGGTCTCCGACGTGATGGATGAGAAGCGCGAAGAGTGGGAAGAGTGGCTCGAAGAGCAGGCAGACGCAGACGAGGACGACGAATAGGGCGCGACCTATCGTCCACGGCGCATCAGGAGGAAACGCGATGGCGAACGGAATGAACGACGGCAAAGGTGGTGCGTTCGGCGGCTTCGGCGCCGAATGGCAGCCATCGAACCTCAGCGCCACCGAGGCGCGGCGGGCCACCGACTGGGTCGAGGCGAAGATCGACAAGCGGGCCATGCTGACCAACAAGGAGCGCAAGGAAGACGTGCGCGACATCATGTGGCAACTGGAGAGGGAGGGCGAGATCGTCGTCCACCGCGTCGGCGACCACAACGAGCCGGTGATGGCCAAGACGCTCTATGGCTGGGACAAGAAGATCCCGACCAACAACCTGTGGCACCACAAGTCCTGCGGCCAGTGCGGCAACATCCCCGGTTACCCCAGCTCGATCCTCTGGCTGATGAACGAGATGAAGCTGACCTATCTGGACGAGACCGACCAGACCAGTTGCACCGCCTGGAACTATCACGGCTCGGGCATCGGCAACGTCGTCTCGCTTGCCGCGGTGTTCCTGCGCAACTTCCACCAGGCCTATGTCTCGTCGAAGTCGCAGGGCCTGGATGTCGGCGCCTACTATCCGCTGGTGCATTGCGGCACCTCCTTCGGCAACTACAAGGAAATGCGCCATTTCCTGATGCATTCCGCCGAGCTGCGCGCCGAGGTGAAGGCAATCCTCGGCAAGCTTGGCCGTCTGATCGACGGCAAGCTGCTGATCCCGGAAGAGATCGTGCACTATTCGGAATGGCTGCACGTCATGCGCCACCGCATCGCGGACCGCCAGACCATCGACGTCAGCAATATCCGCGCGACCGTTCACCCGGCCTGCCACGTCTACAAGATGGTGCCCGAGGACGTGATCTATGACGACGACGTGATGGACGGCAACCGCGTTGCGGTGACGACCGGCCTGCTGCAATCGCTCGGCACCCAGGTGATCGACTATTCGACCTGGTACGATTGCTGCGGCTTCGGCTTCCGCCACATCATCGGCGAACGGGAGTTCACCCGTTCGTTCACGATCGACCGCAAGATCAAGGTCGCGGTCGAGGAAGCGCGGTCCGACGTGATGGTCGGGCATGACACCGGCTGCATCACCACGCTCGACAAGAACCAGTGGATCGGCCGCGCGGTGGACAAGGTCTACGAACTGCCGGTGATGGCCGATTGCCAGTTCGCCGCCCTGACGATGGGCGCGCATCCCTACAAGCTGGCGCAGTTGCACTGGCACGCCTCGCCCTTCGAGAAATTGCTGGAGAAGATGGGCATCGACTGGGAGAAGGCCAAGGCCGAGTTCGAGGGCTACCTCGAAGAGGTCAAGGCGGGCCGCATCGAGACGCTTTACGACCCGAAGCGGGCGATCACCTCGGGCCCCGGCTATGTGAAACCGAAAATCCTTGCAGGAGCGGATAAGTGAGCAAACCTGTCCTGATCATCGGTGGCGGCCCGGCGGGCCTGTCCGCCGCCCACGCGCTGGCCCTCGCCGGCCGCAAAGCAATCCTGGTCGAGAAGGAAGACCGCCTTGGCGGCGCGCCGATCCTGTCGGGCTATGCCAAGCTCGTGCCGTCGCACGAATGGGCGAAGGATGCGATCGGCGGCATGGTGAACCGTGTCGTGTCGAACCCGCAGGTCGAGGTGAAGCTGAACACCACGGTGCAGAAGTTCGAGGGCGAACCCGGCAACTTCGTCGCTACCCTGAAGGATGGCACCAAGGTCGAGGCCGACACCGCAATCCTGACCACTGGCTTCACCCACTTCGACAGCATCAACAAGCCGGAATGGGGTTTCGGCACCTACCCCGACGTGGTGACGACGGTGCAGGTGGAACAGATGATCTCGTCCGGCAAGGGCGTCCGCTGCCCGTCCGACGGGCGGGTGCCGGACCGCGTCGCGATCCTGCTCTGCGTGGGGTCGCGCGACCGTCAGATCGGGCGCGAGTGGTGCTCGAAGATCTGCTGCACGGTCTCGGCCAACATCGCGATGGAGATTCGCGAGATGTCGCCCAAGACCAACGTCTACATCTACTACATGGATATCCGAACGTTCGGTTTGCTTGAAGGCGAGTACTACTGGGGCAGCCAGGAGATTCACAAGGTCAAGTACATCAAGTCGCGCATCGCCGAGGTGACTTCGGATGGCAAGCGGCTGCTGGTGAAGGGCGAGGATACACTGGTCAAACGCCCGATCTCGATCCCGTTCGACATGGTGGTGCATGCGATCGGGATGGACCCGAACGTCGACAACATGACCATCTCGTCGGTGTTCGACGTGAAGCTGAACAAGTACGGCTATATCGGCAAGCCGTCGAGCTATCTGCACATGGCCGAGACCTCGCGCCCTGGCATCTTCGTGGCCGGCGCCGCCACCGGACCCGAGACGATCGACGACTCGATCGCACAAGGCTTGGCGGCGGCGATGGCCGCGCTGAACTTCGCCACCATGGCCGTGCAGGCGGCGGCTGAGTGATGTTCGGGCTCGCGCGCAAGCCCGCTGCCCCGCCGACCCCGCAAGGGCCGGTGCTGGACCTGTCCGGCCCCCGGTTGCGCCGGACCTTTGAACATCTCGTCGACTCCGCCGAGCCGACCGGAGGGATCGAGCGTTACGTCACGGCCCTTGTCCTGAAGTCCTCGCTGTTCGAGGAATTGCTGGGCAAGGGCAAGCTTGACACCCTGACCGAGCCCGAGTTCCTCGACCTTGCCGCCTTCGTCACCCCGGTGCGCCGCCGAGTCGGCCCCTGGCTGGCCGAGAACGGGTTCTGGGAACTGCGCGGCAGGCTCGCCGCCCTGCTGGAGGGTTGGGCGGATATCTCCACCGCCGATGCCCGGCTGGCAGCCTTCACCGCCGCCTTCCCGCAGGACAAGGCGCACCGCTGGGTCCGCGATCTTGGCGCCGAGGTGATGCACTTCACCGCGCCGGACCGTTACCCGCTGATGGCGCGCTGGGTCTGGGATGCCCAGGTCACCACCGGTGCCCTGCGCGAGATCTGGTTTGCCGACGATGTCGACTACGTCAAGATCACCGTGCCGGACACGATGGCCACCTTCGTGGTGCTGCGCGCCGAACTCGAAGGCTTCCTGAAGGAACAGGGCGTGTTCCGCGACCTGCCGTTCTACGTCGACCTGCTGCTGGCCCATGTCTACGCGGGCTACATCAACGACCGAGGCGGGCAATACCTGCGGTCGGATTTCACCAGTGATATCGACCCGATGAACCATACGCGCCGGATGCTTGGTCTCGACGCCGTCGACACCGAGAGCGGCCGCACCCGGCTGAAGCTGATCGACGGATCGGCACATGTGCTGGGCACCCCCCAGGCGATCACGCATCAGGAGGCGTCTTAATGCCCATCCACGAAAAATCGCTGATCCGTCCCGAGAACATCATCACGCACGATCACCTTGTGATCGAAGGGATGGACGTCTCCGGGCACTGGTCGACCTTCATCGAAGGCCGTTCGATCACCGATTACAACGAGGCCATGCAGGACGAGATTGCGGCCCTTCCGGGCGGCGAGAACATCCACCGCTGCTGGCAATGCGGCAGTTGCACCAACGCCTGCACCGTCAACGCCATCAACCCCGAGTTCAACCCGCGCTACTGGATCTACCTCATCCGCCTTGGGATGGAGGAGGAGTTGCTGCGCGACAAGGACATCATCTGGCAATGCGTATCGTGCAACAAATGCACCTACGCCTGCCCGCGTGACGTGGTGCCCGAGGCGGTGATGAAGGCGACCGCGCACTGGCTGGAACTGAAGGGCCACACGCCCAAGAGCCCCTCGATGATCTTCGATGAAGGCTTCTCGGATCAGGTCTTCCACTCCGGCAAGATCGAGGACAGCCTGGTGCTGCGCAACTTCTTCAAGGCGACGGGCCAGCCGCTGACCCAGCCTTGGCTGGTGGCGATGATCATCGGGCTGATCAAGCGCTTCCCGGTATTCTACCTGATCCGACTGGGTCGGCTGACGCTGTTCCACCCCCGCACCCGGGGCTGGGGCAAGGCCCGCGCGGCGATCAACGACTACGTCCATGAATGCGAAACGGCGAACCGCAAGGCGCTGGGGCTCGACGCGAAGGGGGCTGAATGATGGCGGACACGAAGAAATACAAGAAGGTCGCCTATTACCCGGGCTGCGCGCTGGAAAGCTCGGGGCATGCCTACAACGCCTCGACCAAGGCGGTTGGCAAGGAACTGGGTCTGGAGCTTGTCGAGCTGGACAACTGGAACTGCTGCGGCGCGATGGAAGTGAAGAACATCGACCCGAAGATTCAGACCTATCTTTCGGCCCGCAACCTTTCGATCGCCGAAGACATGGGGTTCGACACCGTGATGGCGCCCTGCAACGGCTGCTATCACAACCTCAAGAAGGCCGAATACGACCTGTCGCACGACGAGAAATCGGCCGAGGTGAACGCGCGGCTGAGCGGCAAGGCCGGTCACAAGACCTACGAGCCGGGCAAGGTCGAAACGATCCACGCGCTCGACTGGCTGAAAGAGGCGGTGGGCGAGGCAGAGATCGCGCGGCGGGTGAAGAACTCGCTAAAGGGCATGAAGATCGCCAACTACTACGGCTGCATGTACACGCGCCCGCGCCACATCTTCCCGGAAAAGGACAAGGGTCCGGGCACGGAATCGACCGCCAAGCCGCATTTCATGGATGACATCCTGGCCGCCGCCGGGGCGGAGAACGTCGAATTCCCGCTCAAGACCGCGTGCTGCGGCGGGGCCCATGCGCTGTCGGACAGCGACACCTCGACCAAGCTCGTGCTGAACATCCTGACCACGGCCGAGGCCTGCGGCGCCGAAGTCATTGCGACGGAATGTCCGACCTGCCACACTGGCCTCGAGATGCACCAGATCCGTGCGGAGAAGGTGCTGGGGCGCAAGACCAACGTGAAGATCCTGTATTTCACCCAGTTGCTCGGCATGGCCCTGGGGCTTTCGGCCAACAAGGTGGCGGTGCAGGAAAACTTTTCGGACTCGCGCAAGTTCCTGAAGGAAAAGGGGCTGGGATGACCCAAGCGGAACGCCGGTCGATAGACGCGATCACCGACCGGACGGATCAGATCATCGGCGCCTCCACCGACGCTCTTGCCGCCAGCGCACCTGCATTGGCCGACGAGTTGCTGGCGATGGGCGAGGACGTGCTGGTGGCCTGGCTCGACGCCAAGGGCCAGGTGCCGACCGACGAAGTGTCGGAAGGCTTCCGCCTGCTGGCGATGCACCGGCAGGCCGCGCGCGGCAACCCGACGTTCAATGCCTGCCGCGAAACCTGCCGCGAAGTGGTCTTTCACCACAACCTGATCCGTCTGGCCCCGCAGGATGCGCAGACTCCGCGCCACATTCGCCTTGGCGCGATGGTGGTGCGGCATCTTGCGCTCTTTGTCGGGGGCAAGCTTCAGGTCGATGGTCTGGGCGACTTCTGCTGTTCGTCCCGCCCGATCCGGCAGGGCGAGGGAACTGATCTGAAAACCGAAGCGATATGATGGAGCCGTAAGATGCCCGTAGTCCGTGGCTGCAACCTTCCCGACGATCTGCTTTACGACGTCGACAACAACCTCTGGTACCGCCCCGAAGGCGACGGCACCTATACCGTCGGCATGACGATGATCGCGACCGGCATGGCCGGGCAGCTTGTCGCCTTTACCGCCAAGAAGGCGGGCAAGACGGTCGGCGCCGGCAAGTCCTGCGCCACGATCGAAAGCGGCAAATGGGTCGGCCCGGCGAAACTGGCCTTCGACTCCGAGATTGTGGCCGTGAACGACGATCTGACGGCAACTCCGAAGCTGGCGAATTCCGATACCTACGGCGCGGGCTGGATGGTGAAGGTGAAACCGGCGGATGCGGGCGCCGTTTCCGCGCTGACCAAGGGCGCCGATGTCGCGGCCCCCTACGAGGCCAAGATGGCCGCCGACAGCTTTGCGGGCTGCGCCGCCTAGGCGGTGCCCTGCCCCCGGCGGCATGACTTCCGGATCGGCCCAAGGGGCCGGTTCGTTGTGACCAAGGAACCCATGCTGCCGGACGATCCGGCGAGGAGGCGAGAATGAGCGAAGACACCAATGCCAAGTCGATGTCGATCATCGTCACCAAGGGGACGCTCGACTGGGCCTATCCCCCCTTCATCCTGGCCACCACCGCCGCGGCGATGGGCCTTGATGTGACGATGTTCTTCACTTTCTACGGGCTTGCGCTGCTGAAGAAAGACCTGAACCTGAAGGTCAACCCGCTGGGCAACGCGGCGATGGAAATGCCGATGGCCGGGATGCACATGGCGATGCCGAACATCCTGGCCGCGCTGCCGGGCGCCACGGCGCTGACCACGACCATGATGAAGAACATGATCAAGAGGAAGGGCATCGCCTCGATTCAGGAGTTGCGCGATCTGGCCCTTGAGGCCGACGTCAACATGATCGCCTGCCAGATGACGATGGACCTGTTCGAATACAAGCGCGAGGACATGATCGACGGCCCCTCGGTCGGCGGCGCGGCCTCCTGGGTCGAAGTTGCGACCAAAAGCGATATCAATCTTTACATCTGACGAAAGGAACGACCATGGCCGACCAGGTTCTTGACGCGAAGGGGCTGAACTGCCCGCTTCCGATCCTGCGCACCAAGAAGGCGCTGAAAGACATGCCGACCGGCGCGACGCTGGAAGTGCTGGCGACCGACCCCGGCGCCGTGAAGGATTTCGAAGCGTTCTGCCGCACGACCGGCAACGAGCTTGTCTCGTCGAATCAGGCGGGCACCGTCTATTCCTTCGTGATCAAGCGCACCGCCTGACAGCGGCAGCCCAGACCCGGCCGGATCACGCGCAGAACTCGTCATAGAGGGCGCGAATGATCCGCCGGGTTGTCTCATCTTTCAGCGAATAGGTGATTGTCCGCCCGTCGCGGCGGCAATCGACCAGGTCATCCTCACGCAGCCGCGCGAGTTGCTTCGACACGGCCGATTGCGGCAGTTGCAGGAAATCCTCCAGCTCGCCCACGCTGACCGGCCCTTCGGCCAGACGGCAGAGGATGACAAGGCGCGCCGGGTGCGACAGCGCCTTGAGGAATTCCGTCGTCTTCTGCGCGTTCTGCAGCATGTCGCTGGCGGAAAGGCCGACGTTCTGGTCAGCCACGACGGACTCGGGGGATGGCAAGCTCATTTCGGCACGCACCATGTTGGATTTTTC
The DNA here is from genome assembly GCF_964715405.1 of Solirhodobacter sp. Lineage (NCBI taxonomy): Bacteria > Pseudomonadati > Pseudomonadota > Alphaproteobacteria > Rhodobacterales > Paracoccaceae > Solirhodobacter > Solirhodobacter sp. Next base: position 81,628 of record NZ_CBAICG010000008.1, read on the forward strand.
GGATGATGTATCACCGACGTGACAGTCAGCAAGACCGCACAAGAAGAAAGTGCCGCTCTGACCCCGGATTTGCTCAAGCCACCGGGGTTTCGATCGCATGACCCCGAGACGGCGCCCAGTGGCTGCCGATCCTGTCCTGACCGCGCCCGCGGCTCGGCCTGATCGGCTCGCCCGTCAATAGGCCAGCCGCGTCATGCTGACCACGGCCGCAACCGTCGCGAATCCGGCGCCGACAAATTGCGCCGTCGTCGCACCCGCCATGCCAAGCTGCGCCAGCAACAGCGCCACCAGCGCCGCGCCGATCGACTGCCCCATCAGCCGCGCGACACTCAGCATTCCGCTGGCTGCGCCGCTGCGCGCCTTGGGCGCGGCGCCGATCATGGTGCGGTTGTTGGGCGCCTGGAACAACCCGAAGCCCAGGCCGCACAGCGCCATCCGCCAGGCGATATTCCACGGCGCGGGATGCGCGGGCAGCACCCCCATCAGCACGAGGCCCGCCGCCAGCAGGATCAGCCCGACCCCGCCCAACACGGCAGGCGAGCGGGTATCGGCCAGCCTCCCCGCGATCGGGGCGACCACCGCCACGGCGAGCGGCCAGGGCGTCATCAGCAGCCCCACCTCGACCGGCGGGAAGCCGTAGACCAGTTGAAACGTGAAGGGCAGCGAGACGAAGGCCAGCATCTGCGCGGCAAAGGACGCGACCGAGGTGCCGATCGACAGGCTGAACACCGGCAGCCGCAACAGGTCGAGCGGCAGCATCGGCCGCGCCACCCGGCGCGAGCGGGCCACCAGCAGCACCAGTGCCGTGACGCAGGCCGCCACCTGCGGCAGCACGACGGCCCAGGAGATGTCGTGCCCGAAACTGTCGATGATGGTGACGACCAGACCGAACCCCGTCGCGCTCAGCACCGCGTCGATCCAGTCGAAGCGTTCGTGGGCGCGGTCGCTGTCGGGCAGGCTGCGCCAGCCCAGCGCCACCACCAGCACCCCCAGCGGCAGGTTGATCGCGAACAGCCAGCGCCAACTGACCACCGCCAGCGCGAACCCCGCGATGGCCGGGCCCGCGGTCGAGGCCGCAGCCACCACCAGGGCGTTGATGCCGATCGCCGCGCCGAACTTCGCCTTGGGCACGGTGTAGCGCAGCACCGCCGCATTCACGCTCATCAACCCGGCGCCGCCGAGGCCCTGCACGATCCGCGCGATGGTCAGCGTGGTCAGCCCGCCCGCCAGCACGCAGCCCAGCGAGGCAACGGTGAACAGCGCGATGCCCAGCAGGTAGACCCGGCGATAGCCGAAAATCTCGCCCAGCGCCGACAGCGGCAACAGCGCCATGACGATCGCCAATTGGTAACCGTTGACGATCCAGATCGAGGTCGCGGCGGGGGCCGAAAACTCCTGCGCGATGGTCGGCAGCGCGACATTGGCGATGGTGCCGTCCAGCACGGCCAGCGTCAGGCCAAGGATGATGGTGGCCCAGGCGAGCCGCCGCCGCGGCATGGGCAGGCCGTCGCGCTCGGACAGCGCGGCCCCTGCGGCCGCTCCGCGCATCGTTCCCTGATCGGTCGCCACCATGCCGTCCCCCTGTCGCCGCGGGCAGATGCGCAACGCACCGAACGACGGGCGGAACATATCGCCGCACCTGCCAGCGTCCAGCCCCGAATCAATCGTCGGTGAACACGTCGGTGCGATGCGGGGCACAAGGCCCGCCTCTGGACCGCCCGGCCCGGCCCGCATAGGCTCGGCCCGAAAGGGGGGCCCATGCTGCGCTTCGTTGTCTTGCGTCTGGGCTCGCTGGGGCTGAGCCTCGTCGTGGCGAGCCTGGTCATCTTTGCCGTCGTGCAGGTGATCCCCGGCGATCCGGCCAGCTTCATGATGGGCCTGAATGCGACGCCCGAGGCGGTCGAGGCGCTGCGCAAGGTGCTGGGGCTGACCGGCACGCTGCCCTGGCGCTATCTGCACTGGGTCGCGGGGATGCTGACGGGTGATCTTGGCACCTCTTACACCTACCGCGTGCCGGTGGCGGGGCTGGTGCAGGAGCGGTTGCAGGTGTCCCTGCCGCTGACGGTTTACGCGCTGATCCTGTCCACCGCGCTGGCGCTGCCCGCCGGGATGCTGGCCGCCGCGCGGCGCGGGCGCGCAGCGGATGTGACGATCATGGGCGTGACCCAGTTCGGTATCGCGGTGCCGAACTTCTGGTTCGCCATGCTGCTGGTGCTGCTCTTTGCGCTGCGGCTGCACTGGCTGCCGGCCGGGGGCTTTCCCGGCTGGCAGGCGGGGCTCTGGCCCGGCCTGCGCGCGCTGACCTTGCCCGCGGTGGCGCTGGCCCTGCCACAGGCAGCGATCCTCGCCCGCATCATGCGCTCGGCGCTGATCGACACGCTGGGGCAGGATTTCATCCGCGCCGCCCGCGCCAAGGGGCTGAGCCCGGGCCAGACCGTGCGCCGCCACGCACTTCGCAATGCGCTGATCCCAGTGCTGACGATCCTTGGCCTGCAATTCTCGTTCCTGCTGGCGGGCGCGATCATCATCGAAAACGTGTTCTACCTGCCCGGCCTCGGGCGACTGATCTTTCAGGGCATCACCCAGCGCGACCTGATCGTGGTGCAGTCGGTGGTGATGCTGCTGGTCGCCGCCGTCATCGTGGTGAACTTCACGGTCGAGATCGCCTATGCGCTGGTCGATCCGCGCCTGAGGCGATCTGCATGAGGGGGCGGGCAGGCTTGTTCATCGGCGGCGCGCTGGCCGGTTTCTTCCTCGCGCTCGCGCTGATCTCCTACGTCTGGACGCCCTTCCCCTATGCCGCGATGGACATCGCCGCCAAATTCCGCCCCCCCGGCGGGGCGCACTGGCTTGGCACCGACCAGTTCGGCCGCGACGTGGCGGCGCAACTGATGGTGGGCGCGCGCACCTCGATCGCGGTTGCGATCGTCGCGGTCGGCATCGGCATCGCGGGTGGCGTGCCGCTTGGCCTCTGGGCGGCGGCGGTGCGCGGAACCTGGGTGGATGAGGTGATCCAGAGGGGCGGCGATCTGGTCTTTGCCTTCCCCTCGCTGGTCATCGCGATCCTGATCACCGCGGTCTTTGGCCCCTCGGCGCTGAACGCGATCCTTGCTATCGGCATCTTCAACATCCCGGTCTTCGCGCGGGTGACACGGGCCGGGGCGCTCAGCCTCTGGACGCTGGATTACATCCGCGCGGCGCGGCTGGCGGGCAAGGGCCGCGCCCGGATTTCGGTGGAACACATCCTGCCCAACGTCGCGAATCTGCTGATCGTGCAGGGCACCATCCAGTTCTCGCTGGGCATTCTGGCCGAGGCGGGGCTCAGCTACGTCGGCCTTGGCGCGCAGCCGCCGACGCCAAGCTGGGGCCGGATGCTGGCCGACAGCCAGACCCTGATCGGCCTTGCGCCGCAGTTGGCGATCTTCCCCGGCGCGGCGATCGTGCTGACGGTGCTGGGGCTGAACCTGATGGGCGACGGCTTGCGCGACCTGCTGGACCCAAGGCTGAGGCGGCGGGCATGACGCTGCTGTCGGTGCGCGATCTTTCCGTGACGATCCACGGCAAGCCGATCCTGCACGGCCTGTCGTTCGACATGGCCGCAGGCGAGGTGTTCGGGTTGGTCGGCGAAAGCGGGTCCGGCAAGTCGATGACGGCGCTGGCGCTGATGCAATTGCTGCCACATGGGTCTGCGGCGGGCGGTCGCGCGCTGCTGGCGGGCGACGACTTGCTGGCGCTGTCGGAACGGCGGATGTGCGGGCTGCGCGGCCGCGAGATCGGCATGATCTTTCAGGAACCGATGACGGCGCTGGATCCGCTGAAGACGATCGGCGATCAGGTGGCCGAAGCACTGGTGATCCACGGCGCCGCCCGCCGGGGCGAGGCGTTGCGGGTGGCGCGCGAACGGCTGGACCGGGTCGGATTGCTGGAGGAACGCTTCCCCCTCGGCCGCTACCCGCACGAATTGTCGGGTGGCCAGCGTCAGCGGGTCTGCATCGCGATGGCCGTTGCGTTGCGCCCGAAGCTGTTGATCGCCGACGAACCCACGACCGCGCTTGACGTGACGACGCAGGCGCAGATTCTCGACCTGCTGAAAGGGCTGGTGGAAGAGGACCGGATGGCGCTGATGCTGATCACCCACGATCTGGCGGTGGTGGCGGGCATGGCGACCCGTGTCGCGGTGATGCAGGCCGGGCAGATCGTTGAAGCTGGCGCGACCGAGGCCGTGTTCCGCCAGCCCCGGCACCCCTATACCCGCGCGCTGTTCGCGGCCTCGGGCCACCGGCCCGCGCGTCGCGCCAGCGTGACTGCTGATCCGGTGCTGACGGTGAAGGCCGCCACCCGCCGCTACCCCCTGCCCCACCGCCCCTTTGCGCGGCCGCGCTGGTTCGAGGCGGTGCGCAGCGTCAGCTTCACGCTGCACGCGGGCGAAAGCCTCGGGCTGGTGGGCGAAAGCGGCTGCGGCAAGTCCACCCTCGCCCGTGCGGTGCTCGGGCTCGACCCGTTGCAGGGCGGCGCGATCCGGCTCTTCGGCACCAAGGATGTGGGGCCGGATATGCCGAACGCCCTGCGTGCCGGGTTGCAGGCGGTGTTTCAGGATCCCTATGGCAGCTTCAACCCGCGCTGGACGGTGGCGCGGCTGGTGGCGGAACCCTTCCATCTGATGCCCACCCCGCCAGCCGACCCAAGCGAACGGGTCGGCGCGGCACTGACCGAGGTCGGCCTGTCGCCCGCCGACGCCAGCCGCTACATCCACGAGTTTTCCGGCGGCCAGCGGCAACGCATCGCCATCGCCCGCGCCCTGATCACCCGGCCCGACGTGATCGTGCTGGACGAGGCGGTCTCGGCGCTTGACGTGCGGGTGCGGGCGCAGATCCTCGACCTGCTCGCCGACCTTCAGGCCCGCCGCGGGATGAGCTATCTGTTCATCAGCCACGACCTGTCGGTGGTCCGCGCCATCACCGACCGGGTGATGGTGATGCGGGCGGGTGAAATCGTCGAGACGGGGCCGACCGACCGTGTGCTCGACGCGCCCGAACACCCCTATACGCGGGAACTGGTGGCGGCGGCACCGCGCCTGCCCCCCGACTGGATGGAGAACACCGATGCCGCTTGACCGCCTCTGGTTCGATCCCGCGCAGGTCTTCATCGGCGGGCGCTGGCTGTCCGTCGCCGCAACCCTGCCGCTGGAAGACCCCTCGACCGGGGTGCAGATCGGCGCCATCGCGCGCGGCGGCACGGCCGAGATCGACGCGGCCGTCGCGGCGGCCGAGGCGGCTTTGCGCGGCGACTGGGGCCGGATGACGGCGGCCGAGCGCGGCCGGGTGCTGGCCCGGATCGGGCGGCTGGTGCAGGACCGGGCCGACGATCTGGCGGTGCTGGAGGCGCGCGATGTCGGCAAGCCGCTGAAGCAGGCGAAGGCCGACGCCCTGGCGCTGGCCCGCTACATGGAGTTCTACGCCGGTGCTGCCGACAAGGTGATGGGCGAGACGATCCCCTACCTTGAGGGCTACACCGTCTACACGCTGCGCGAGCCGCACGGGGTGACGGGGCACATCATCCCGTGGAACTACCCGATGCAGATCATCGGCCGCTCGGTCGGTGCGGCGCTGGCAATGGGCAACGCCTGCGTGCTGAAACCGGCCGAGGAGGCCTGCCTGACCGCGCTGGCCTTCGCACGGCTGGCCGAGGCGGCGGGGCTGCCTGCGGGCGCGCTGAACGTGGTGCCGGGGCTGGGCGAAGAGGCGGGCGCCGCGCTGACCGCGCATACGGGGGTGCGGCACCTGAGCTTTACCGGGTCGGTCGGCGTCGGGCAGATGGTGCAGGCGGCGGCGCGCAACGTGGTGCCGGTGACGCTGGAACTGGGCGGCAAGTCGCCGCAGGTGGTCTTTGCCGACGCCGACTTGGACCGGGCGCTGCCCTTCCTTGTCAACGCGGGCATCCAGAACGCCGGGCAGACCTGTTCGGCCGCGTCGCGCATTCTGGTGGAACGGTCGCGCTATGCCGAGGTGGTGGACCGGATGGCGGCGCGCTACGCCGCGCTGCGGGTCGGCCCGGCAATGGCGGACCTTGATCTTGGCCCGCTGATCTCGGACCGCCAGAAAGAGATCGTGGAGGGCTTCCTGAGCCTGTCGGGTGACCTGACGGTCGCCGCGCGGGGCCAGATCGTGGCGGATGCGCCGAAAGGCGGCCACTACGTCGCGCCGGTGCTGCTGGCCGATGTGCACCCCGAACACCGGCTGGCGCGCGAGGAGATTTTCGGACCGGTGCAGGTGGTGATTCCGTTCGAGGGCGAGGCGGAGGCGGTGGCGATCGCCAACGGCACCGGCTACGGGCTGGTGGCCGGCTGCTGGACCGAGAACGGGCCGCGCGGCTTTCGCATGGCCAGGCGGTTACGCGCGGGGCAGGTGTTCCTGAACACCTACGGCGCGGGCGGCGGGGTGGAACTGCCCTTCGGCGGCGTCGGCAAGTCGGGCCACGGCCGCGAAAAGGGGTTCGAGGCGCTTTTTGGCTTCTCCACTCTCAAGACCGTCGCGGCGCACCACGGCTGAGCGGGGCCCGATTTTTCGCGAAAAAATCGGTTCGTTTTTGCGGCGCAAAAACGCGCCCGGCGTTACACCGAGCGCGTGATGCCGCCATCCACCCGCAGGTTCTGCCCGGTGATGTAGCCCGCCGCATCCGAGGCGAGGAACGACACCACACCCGCGATTTCGGCAACCCGGCCGTAGCGGCCCATCGGAATGCGGGCGCGGATCGCCTCGGTCTCGGGGAAGCTGTCGATGAAGCCGGGCAGGATGTTGTTCATGCGGATGTTTTCGGCGGCGTAGCGGTCGGCGAAAAGCTTGGTGAACGACGCAAGGCCCGCGCGGAACACGCCCGAGGTGGGAAAGGCAGGCTCCGGCTCGAACGCCGCGAAGGTCGAGATGTTGATGATGACGCCCGCCTTCTGCGCCTGCATCACCGGCGTGACCAGCCGCGTCGGGCGCACGGCGGACAGGAAATAGACCTCCATCCCGCGGTGCCAGTCGTCGTCGGTCAGCTCCAGCACGGGGCCGCGTGGCCCGTGACCCGCGCTGTTCACCAGCACGTCGATGCGGCCCCAGCGATCCAGCGTGGCGTCGATCAACCGCTTCACGTCGTCGTTGGACTGGTTCGACCCGGTCACGCCAAGGCCGCCCAACTCGCGCCCCAGCACCTCGCCCTTGCCCGAGGAGGACAGGATCGCCACCTTGAAGCCATCCTCGGCCAGCTTGCGCGCAGCGCCCGCGCCCATGCCGCTGCCGCCCGCCGTGATCACCGCCACCTTGTCCATCGTCGTCGTCCTTCACCTGTTGCGCCCCCCTTGGGTGCCACGGGGGGCCGACCACGGCAACTCCCCTCTTGCCTTCGCGCGCCCGTCGGGCAGGGTGGACGCCGGGCAAGCGGAGGAAGCGGATGCGGCTGGCGGGCAAGACGGCAATCGTCACGGGCGGCGGATCAGGCTTTGGCGCGGGCATCGCGCGGGCCTTTGCGGCCGAGGGCGCGCGGGTGATGGTGGCCGACCTCGACGAGGCTGCGGCGCGGGCGGTGGCGGCCGAGATCGGCGGGCTGGCGCAGGCCGTGGACGTGAGCCGCGATGCCGCGGTGCGGGCGATGGCCGAGGCGGCCTTTGCCGCCTTCGGGCAACTCGACATTCTGGTGAACAACGCCGGGATCACGCATCTGCCGATGCCGATGGAGGACGTCACCGAGGACGAATTCGACCGGGTGCTGGCGGTCAACGCGAAGTCGGTCTACCTGACCGCGCGCCACATCGTGCCGCGCATGAAGGCGGCGCGGGCAGGGGCGATCCTCAACATCGCCTCGACCGCCGGGATCAGCCCGCGGCCGCGGCTGAGCTGGTATAACGCCTCGAAGGGCTGGATGATCACGGCGACCAAGGCAATGGCGGTGGAACTTGCGCCGAGCGGCGTGCGGGTGAACGCGCTCTGCCCGGTGGCGGGCGAGACGCCGCTGCTGAAACGCTTCATGGGCGAGGACACGCCGGAAATGCGGGCAAAGTTTCTGGCCACCATCCCGCTCGGCCGGTTCTCGACCCCCGCCGACATGGGCGCGGCGGCGCTGTTCCTGTGCTCGGACGAGGCGTCGATGGTCACCGGAGTCGCGATGGAAGTGGACGGCGGGCGCTGTATCTGACGCGGTTGGGGGGGCAAACAGATGAGTATTTTTGCCAAGAAGAATTGAGGGACTCGCGATGAAGCCGGGTCCGCGCAACCTGATCACCGATGTCGAGAGGCTCCTGGTCGGCAATGCCGGGGATCACACCCTGCGCTCGGGCGCAACGGTGCTGGTCGGGACGCGTCCTTTCGTGGCCGCCGTGAACGTGATGGGCGGCGCGCCGGGCACGCGCGAGACCGATCTGCTGGCGCCCGACCGGCTGGTGCAGGAGGTCGATGCGCTGGTGCTGGCGGGCGGCTCGGCCTTCGGGCTGGATGCGGCCTCGGGCGTGGCGGATGGCTTGCGCGAGAGGGGGCGCGGATTCGCGGTGGGCGACATCCGGGTGCCGATCGTGCCGGGGGCGATCCTGTTCGATCTGCTGAACGGCGGCGACAAGGGCTGGCACGAGAACCCCTACAAGCGGTTGGGGCGCGCGGCACTGGACGCGGCGGCGGCGGAGTTTGAACTGGGCACGGCGGGGGCGGGAACCGGGGCGACCACCGGCAATCTGAAGGGCGGGCTCGGCTCGGCCTCGGCGGTGCTGGGCAACGGGATCACCGTGGGCGCGCTGGTGGCGGTGAATGCACTGGGGCGCGTGACGGTGGGGGACGGCCCGCAGTTCTGGGCGGCACCGTGGGAAATTGACGATGAGTTCGGCGGGCTGGGTCTGCCGGGCGGGTTCATGGCAACGGCCGAGCCGAGGCCCGGCAAGCGGATGGGCGAAGCGACGACCATCGCCATCGTCGCCACCGACGCGGTGCTGACCCAGGCGCAGGCGCTGCGAATGGCGACCGCCGCGCAGGACGGGATGGCGCGGGCGATCGTGCCGAGCCATACGCCGTTCGACGGCGATCTGGTCTTTGCGGTGGCGACGGGGGCAAGGGCGCTGCCCGACCCGGCGACGGACCCGTTTCTGCTGGGTCACGCCGCGGCCTGTTGCCTTGCCCGCGCCATCGCCCGGGCGGTCTTCGCGGCACGGGCGAGGCCGGGCGATCTGCAGCCAGTGTGGTCGATGCTTCGCCATTGAGTGGCTTGCGGGCGGATCGGCACCTCGCCTAGCATGGCGGCATTATCAACCCTTTCTTGAGAGCTTTGCCGATGAAAACCTTGTTTGCCGCCACCGCCCTTGTCCTGTGCACCGCGATCGCCGTGCAGGCCGATGAAACCGAAGATTCGCTGAAAAGCGCGCTGACCTCCTATCAGGCCGGCAAGCTGAAAGAGGCGATGGACGACCTGGCCTATGCCCAGCAACTGATCCAGACCAAACGCGCGACCGCCCTGGCCGCGATCCTGCCGGCCGCGCCGGACGGCTGGACCCGCACCGACAATGCCGATGTCAACGCGGGGCTGAACATCCTGGGCGGCGGGGTCGGCGTCGAGGCCGATTACAGTGGCGACGGGGTGGAGTTCAAGATCACCGTGATGGCGAACAACGCGATGGTGGCCTCGATGGCGACGATGCTGGGCAATACCGCGATGATGGCGCAGATGGGCAAGATCACCAAGGTCGGAGACCGGAAATTCGTGAATCAGGACGGGCAGTTGTCGGGTCTGGTCGGAACGCAGGTGCTGGTGCAGGCGCAAGGCGCCGACGTCGAGAAGATGATCCCGATCCTGTCGAAGATCGACTTTGCGGCGCTGGAGAAGTTCGGCTCATAGCCCGCCGAGCAGCGTTTCGATCAGCGCGGAATCGGGCCGGGTCAGGTCGTCAACCACGTTGAAGTGGTGCAGGCGCGGCGCAATGTGGCCGGGGCATTGCCAGGCCTCCGCCAGCCAGCGCGCCTGGTCGAGGAAGGCGGGGCGTTCGATGCCGCCGACCCAGACCGTCACATCGGTTCCCGCGCGGCGGTCCAGCAGCGCGGGGCTTTCCGCCGCCGCCTCGGCCGCGTCGAGGTGCAGGGTGGCGTTCATCTGCGTCGCCCGCAGCGGCCGCAGGTCGGAGAGCGGCGAGATCGGCACCACGCGGGCAATGCGGGCGGCAACCTCGGGTGGCAGCGGCGCATCGGCGCAGGCCATGCGGGCGGACAGGTGGCCGCCCGCGGAATGGCCGGTGATGGCGATCGGGCCCGCAACGTCCTGTGCCGCGCGGGCGATGGCCTGCCCGACCTCGGTGGTCATGGTGGCGATGCGGGCCTCGGGCGCCAGGGTATAACCCGGCAGGGCGCAGGCCCAGCCGCGGTCGAGGGTGCCTTGGGCGAGGTGCGACCAGTCGCGCGGGCTGGTTTCCATCCAGTAGCCGCCGTGGATGAAGATCATCAGACCTCGCGGCGGGCCGTCAGGCCGGAACAGGTCCAGCCATTGGCGGGCGCCCGGTCCGTAGGGGATGCCGAGCCGGGCGCGAGGGCCTTGCGCGGCGCGGAAGGCTTCGGCCTCGGCGGCCCAGCGGATCGGGTAGGTGTCGGCACCGGCGATGAAGGCGCCGTTGGAATAGGCCAGATCGACGTCCGCCATTCTGCGTCCCCGGTTCGGCGCGTTACTGGACAAAATGCCCGGCCCCGTGCATTGCAGGAGCCAGCACATTTCAGGGAGGCCCCCATGCTCGATTCCGTAACCGATCTGCGCGCGCTACTGAAGGACCCTTCGCTGCTGGCGACCAAAGCCTATGTCGCGGGCGAGTGGATCGACGCCGACGACGGCACCACCTTTCCGGTTACCAATCCCGCCCGCGGCGACGTGATCTGCGAGGTGCCGAACCTTTCCCGCGCCGAAACCGCGCGCGCGATTGCCGCCGCCGAGGTGGCGCAGAAGGAATGGGCCGCCCGCACCGGCAAGGAACGCGCCGCGGTGTTGCGCAAGTGGTTCGACCTGATGATGGCGAACCAGGACGATCTGGGCCGCATCCTGACCGCCGAGATGGGCAAGCCCCTCGCCGAGGCCAAGGGCGAGGTCGCCTATGGCGCCTCCTATGTCGAATGGTTCGCCGAAGAGGCCAAGCGGGTTTACGGCGAGACGATCCCCGGCCATCAGCGCGACAAGCGCATCACGGTGATCAAGCAACCGATCGGCGTGGTGGGCTCGATCACGCCGTGGAACTTTCCCAACGCGATGATCGCGCGCAAATGCGCGCCCGCGCTGGCGGTGGGCTGCGCCTTCGTCGCGCGCCCTGCGGCGGAAACACCGCTCTCCGCTCTTGCGATGGCCGTGCTGGCGGAACGCGCGGGGCTGCCGAAGGGCATCTTCAGTGTGATCACCTCGAAGAAATCCTCCGACATCGGGAAAGAGTTCTGCGAGAACCCGATCGTGCGCAAGCTGACCTTCACCGGCTCGACCGAGGTGGGGCGCATCCTGCTGCGGCAGGCGGCCGAGCAGGTGATGAAATGCTCGATGGAACTGGGCGGCAACGCGCCGTTCATCGTGTTCGACGACGCCGATCTGGATGCCGCCGTGGTCGGTGCGATGATCTCCAAGTTCCGCAACAACGGCCAGACCTGCGTCTGCGCCAACCGCATCTATGTGCAGGCCGGGGTCTATGACGCCTTTGCGGCCAAGCTGGCGGTTGCGGTGAAGAAGCTGAAGGTCGGCGACGGGCTGGTCGAAGGCTCGGAAGCCGGGCCGCTGATCAACGAGGCGGCGGTGGAAAAGGTCGAGGACCACATCGCCAACATTCTTGCCGGCGGCGGCAAGATCGTGACCGGCGGCCATCGCCATGCGCTGGGCGGCACCTTCTTCGAGCCGACCGTGGTGACGGGTGTGACGCCCGACATGAAGGTGTCGACCGAGGAAACCTTTGGCCCGCTGGCCCCGCTTTACAAGTTCGAGACCGAGGAAGAGGCGATCCGGCTGGCCAATGACACCATCTTCGGGCTGGCGAGCTACTTCTACGCCCGCGACATCGGGCGGATCACGCGGGTGCAGGAAGGGCTGGAATACGGCATGGTGGGCGTGAACACCGGCCTGATTTCCACCGAAGTGGCGCCGTTCGGCGGCGTCAAGCAATCCGGGCTGGGGCGCGAAGGGTCGCACCACGGGATCGAGGATTATCTGGAGATGAAGTACATCTGCCTGAGCGTGTGAGGGCGGATGACGCATCGCGAGACCGGGCGGCGGGGGCAGGTGCCTTTGCGGCCCCTTGTGTCGGCGGCGCGCGGCCGCTCGGGGACCGGACCATGACCAGCTTCGATGCCCAACCCACGCTGACAGGTGAAACACTCGTTCTCAGCCCGCTTCGGGCCGAGGACTGCCCCGGCTTGCAGGCCGCCGCCGCCTCGCCCGACCTCTGGGCCGGGCATCCGGCAAAGGACCGCTGGAAACCCGAGGTCTTCCTCCCCTATTTCGATTTCCTGCTGGCAAGCGGCACCACGCTTTGCGTGCGCGACCGAGCGACCGGCCGGATCATCGGATGCTCGCGCTACTATCCCGCACCGGACCGGCCCGACAGCATGTCCATCGGCTTTACCTTTCTGGCACAGGACTACTGGGGCGGGTCGGCGAATTTCGAGATGAAGCGCCTGATGCTGGATCACGCGTTCGGGTCATTCCCCGAGGTCTGGCTGCACATCGCGCCGACCAACATCCGCTCGCAGAAAGCCACGGCGAAACTTGGTGCCGTGCACAGCCACGATGCCATGCTGGCGCTGACCGCAGCCCCCGCGACGCTGACCATGTGTTTTCGGCTGAGCCGCGAGGGCTGGGCGCGCAGGCTGGGCGCGCGCCATGCCCCGCAGGGCGGCACCGGCCACTGAGATCGCTCACGGCCGCTTTGCGCCCGACGCGTTGCGGACCGGCTTGACCAGCAGACGGCCGCTGGCGTGGCGCTTGGCCACGCTGGCGGAGTTGTAGGCGTCTTCGGCCAGCAGTTTCTTCCAGCGCTCCACCCGGTCGGCGTCAATCGTTCCGGCCTTGATGGCCGCATTGATGGCGCAGCCGGGTTCGGTGTCGTGTTTGCAGTCGCGAAAGCGGCAGCCCGGAACCAGCGCCACCAGGTCGGCAAAGACGCCGCCGATGCCGGCGTGAACATCGGCCAACTGCAACTCCCGCATCCCCGGTGTGTCAAGCAGCCAGCCGCCGAAGCGCAGGCGGTGCATCTCGCGGTGGGTCGTCGTGTGGCGCCCGCGCGCGTCGCTTTCGCGGACGGCCTGGGTGTCGATCCGGTCGTCCGCCAAGAGCGTGTTGACCAGCGTCGATTTCCCGACGCCCGACGAGCCCACGAACGCGACGGTCTGGCCATGCCCGCACCACGGCAGCAGGCGCGTTGCCTGTGCGCTGTCGCGGCCGTCCAGAATCTCGACCTTCAGATCGGGCATCAGTCCGGACGCCTGATTGAGGAATGCTTCGGGCGTATCGGTCTGGTCGGCCTTGGTCAGCACGATGACCGGCGTGACCTCGGCCTCGCAGGCCAGCGCCAGATAGCGTTCCAGCCGGGCGAGGTTGAAGTCGTTGTTGCAGGAGGTCGTGATGAACAGCGTGTCGATATTGGCCGCGATCAACTGCGTCCGGTGCGCCTCGCCGGGGGCACGCCGCCGAAACACGCTCTGGCGGTCCAGCAGGCGGACGGCATGGTGGCCTTCCGGTTCGATCAACAACCAGTCGCCGACGGTGGCCTGCCCCGATCCGTCCCCGGTGCTGCCGGAAAACGGCACGATCTCGGTCTCGATGCCCTCGCCCGCCACATGAAGGCTGCGACGATGCACGGCCAGCACCCGAACCGGGCGGAGGGACGTCACCTCCTCTGGCGCGAGTTGGTCAAGGAAGAACGCTCGCCAGCCAAGATCGGCGAGGGTGGGCGTTTCGGCCGCGGCATCCGGTGTTTCCATCCTTTCTCTTTACCCCAAACCCGCTGCGGGCAACAGCTTTGTCCGCAGCGCGCGCCGCCTTCCCCCCGACCCGCAAATCCCCTAGCCTGCGGACGAACCCCAACCGGAGCCGCGCCATGCAGACCGTCACCAGACTTCCCGCCACCAGCACCGTCACCCCCTCCACCGCCACCCTCGACGGCTGGACCGTGACCGCGGGCACCCCGCAGATGACGACCTGGGTGTTGCACGAGGCTGCCGACGGCACCATGATGGCGGGCATCTGGGAATGCACACCGGGCAGCTATCACGCCACCTACACCGCCTATGAATACGTCGTGCTGATCGAGGGGCGGATCACCATCACGCCCGATGGCGGCACCCCGGTCAGCGTGGTCGCGGGCGATGCCTTCGTGGTGGAAAAGGACTTCAAGGGCACCTGGGTGATCGAGGAAAAGGTGCGCAAGCACTTCGACTTCCGTCTGAAGTGACCGCGCCGCAATGTGGGGGCCCGCATGGCGTTGAAGCTTTCCGCCGGGGATCCGGCCCGCGAGGCGGTAAACCACGGCCATGTCGCGCTGGCGATGGGCGGGGAGGTGGTCGAGATCGACCTGACGGTGCCCGAGGGCAAGGTCAGCGTCGAGCGGCTGCTGCCGATCCTGCAGGGGCTGACCAACTTCATCGTCGATCGCGCCGAGGCGCGCGAGGCGTCCGAGGGGCGCCATGTCACCTGCGCCAAGGGCTGCGGCGCCTGCTGCCGCCAGATCGTGCCGGTTTCCCAGGCCGAGGCGCGCGCGCTGGGTCGGCTGGTCGCGGCGATGCCTGAACCCCGGCGCGCCCATGTGCGGCAGCGGTTCCAGGACGCGCTCGCCGCGCTGGAGGCGCAGGGGCTGCTGGCCGAGGTGGACGCGGCGCGGGCCACCCCCGGCGCCTCGGCGCGCGCGCTGGGGCTGCGCTATTTCGCGGCGGGGGTGCCCTGCCCGTTTCTGGAGGACGAGGCCTGTTCGATCCACCCCGACCGGCCGCTGGCCTGCCGCCAGTATCTGGTGTCCAGCCCGCCCACGCACTGCGCCGACCCGCAGCCGGGCAGCATCACGCCGGTGCCGGTGCCCTCGCGCCCCTCAACAGCGCTGTTGCTGGCCGATACCGCCGAGTCGGGCGTGCCGTGGCTGCCGCTGGTCTATGCGCTGATCTACCATGACCAGGTGCCCGAGACCCCGCCGACCCGCACCGCGCCGGAAATCCTGCAGGACATCTTCGGCCGCCTGAAGCGCCCGCAACCGCCTGACGGCGCCTGACCTGCCGCCGCGCGCCAACGGACCGGTTGACACTTCCGCGCGGGCGGCAGAAATGTAACAGAATTATGACAGGTTCCCGCGCCGAAGCCCGGATCGGACAACGTCGCGCTGCGGAGGGTGCTCTTGGAATCGCTGGTGGTCCTTGTTCGGCTGGGAGGCGCGGTCTGTCTGCTGCTGTTCGGCCTCCGGCTGGTGCGCGACGGCATCACCGAGACCTTCGGGCTGCGGCTGAAGATGGCGCTGGGCCTTGGCACCCGCAGCGGGCCGCGGGCGTTCCTGTCGGGGCTGGTGGCCACGCTGGGGCTGCAATCCTCGACCGCGACGGCGCTGATGACGGCGGATTTCGTCGACCGCCAGATGATCCGGCCCCGGATGGCGCAGATCGTGCTGCTGGGCGCCAATGTCGGCACCGCGCTGACGGCCTGGGTCGTGTCGGCCGGGCTGACGGCGCTGTCGCCGGTGCTGATCTTCGGCGGCTATGTGCTGCGGCGGCAGGCGAAACCGCAGGCGGCAGGCATCGGCCTTGCGCTGATCGGGATCGGGCTGTTGCTGCTGTCGCTGATCTTGCTGAATCTGGCGTCGGAGCCGATGCGGGATTCACCGGCGATGGCGGCGTTCCTTGCGATGCTGGGCGGGGCCTGGCCGGTCGCCTTCGGCTTTGCGGCGGTGCTGGCGGTGGCGTGTTCGTCGTCGCTGGCGGTGATCATGCTGATCCTGTCGCTCAGCACGGCGGGCAGCCTTGATCCGGCGCTGTCGGTGGTGATGGTGCTGGGCGCGAACTTCGGCGGGGCGATCCCGCCGGTGCTGGCGACGCTGCGGCTGGGCGCGGCGGCGCGGCGGGTGACGCTGGGCAACCTTGCGGTGCGGGGCATCGGCTGCTTTGTGGCGCTGCCGCTGGCCGGGCTGATCGCCACCGGGTTGCTGGCGCTGGGTCAGGGCCGCGCCGGGCTGCCGGTGGCCGCGCATCTGGCGTTCAACCTGATGCTGGCCGCGGTGATCTGGCCCTTCGCCGGGGCGATCTCGCGCAGTCTGGTGCGCGCGGTGCCGGATGCGCCGACCCCCGGCACGGTCGGCCCGCGCTGGCTGGACGAGGCGGCGCTGGGGCTGCCGGTGCTGGCGCTGACCGGCGCCAGCCGCGAGGTGCTGGCGATCGGCGACATCGTCGAGCGGATGATGACGCTGACGATGACCGCGTTCCGGACCAACAACCCCGCGACGCTGCGCGAGGTCGCCACGCTGGACGACACGGTGGACAGTCTTCAGCAAGAGGTGAAGGTCTACCTGTCGCGCCTGGGCAGCAGCGCGGGCGAGGATGAAAAACGCCGCGCAATCATCATCCTCGACTACGTCATCAACCTCGAACACATCGGCGACATCCTCGACAAGGGTTTGTCGGGGCAGGTGGAAAAGAAGATTTCGCTCGGCCTGCGCTTTTCCGACGAGGGCTACCGCGAACTGACGGCGCTGTTCCTGCTGACGCTGGAAAACCTGCGCATCGCCCAGACCATCTTCATCAGCCGCGACAAGGCGCTGGCCCGGCAACTGGTGGAGGCCAAGGTCGAGATCCGCCGGATGGAGCGCGAGTCGGCCGAACGCCACTTCCTGCGGCTGCGCGACGGGCAAGCCGCCAGCCTGCAAACCTCGTCGCTGCACCTCGACATGCTGCGCGACCTGAAGCGGGTGAATGCCCATACCGCGTCGGTTGCCTACCCGATCCTTGACGAGGACGGGGCGCTGATCGAAAGCCGCCTGAAGGCGGCGGCGTCCTGACTCGGATCATTTCGCCGCGATGATCGCCTCGATCGCGTCCAGCCGTTTACCTTCGAATGCCGCCTCGAACGCCTTCAGGCGCTTGTAGACCGATTGCAGTTCGATGATCGTCGACCAGCTTCCGACGAGATACTGGAACGAACCCGAGACCTGCCCGAAGGCGGTCAGCACCTGTTGCAGGATGCCGAAGCTGATCTTGCCCGCCGCGATGGTGGGGATCAGGATCAGGTAGGCAAAGATGTTGTCGGCCTGAATGTACATGCCGCGGAACACGTTGAAGTAGGCGAAGTGGAAGTAGTAGCGGAAGTAGTTCTTCCGCACGTTGACGAAAAGTTCGCGCACCGTGACCGGGCCCGCGCGGGTGTCGTCATCCTCGCCGTAGACCAGTTCCTTGCGATAGGCCGCCTCGACGCGCTGGTTGAGGAAGGCCAGACCCGGCAGCTTGATCCCGGCGACGGCCAGCAGCACCGTGCCGAACAGCGACCAGAACACCGCCGCCACCAGCAGCGGCTCGGGGATGTGGCCCACCAGCGGCATATCCTGCACATTGGCCGACAGCGCGGCCAGCACCGGCAGGAAGGCGACCAGCGTCATCACCGATTCAATCGCCGACGACCCCAGATCCTCCATGATCGAGGCAAAGCGCATGGTGTCTTCCTGCACCCGCTGCGCGGCACCCTCGATCGAGCGCACATCGGGCCAGCGCGACATGTAGTAGTCGTTCATCGCGGTGCGCCAGCGGAAGATGTAGTGGCTGACAAAGAACCGCGTCGCCACATAGACCGCCAGCCAGACGAAGGCGATTTCGGCAAAGATCAGGGTCAGCCAGTAAAGATCGGCCGCCGTCACCGTGGACTTGCCCGACAGCGCCGTCTGCACATCGTCGAAGAACGGGCGGCGCCAATTGTTGATCGCGACCGAGACCTGCACGCTGAAATAGGTGGACAGCAGGATCACCGTCGAGCCGAAGACCGACCACCACTGATACCTGTGCGGCGACAGGATGAACCAGGCGGCGGTGAAGGCGGTCAGAAACACCGCCACGTAGATGTAGAACCACAGAAAGCCGGGCGTCACGAAGTAGCCCAGGCCCAGCACCGGGTCGGTTTCGCCCGCGTCGGGCGGCAGGCCGATGGCGGTGCCAAGCCCTTCGCCGACCGTATACCAGAACGCCACCGCCACCGTGACCCAGAGGATCGCCGAGATCAGGAACAGCCGGGGCCGGGGAAAGAAGGACTGAAACACGGGCGCGCACCTCCGGCGGTTTCTGGCGTCTTCCTTTAACCGGGTTTTTCCGGCGGGCGACAAGGGTCATTCGCTCTGGATACGTTCTTTCGCGCCCGCGCCTGCGCCGAAAGCCCAACCACGCCGGGTTGATACGCCGCGAGCGGTTCAGGAACCCGCGCCGACATCCCCCCGCCCCACCGCGACCGTTTTCAGGATAGCATGACAGGCGACGCCGGGGGCCAGCCCCAGCGCCTCGGCCGAGCGGCGGGTGAGGCGCGCAAGGATCAGGTCGGTGCCCGAACGCACCTGCACCAGCGCCCCCGGCCCCTCGCCGAGATGCACCGTTTCCACCGTGCCGGGCAGGATGTTCAGCGCCGACAACCCCTCGGGCCGGGCGCGCGACAGGATCACGTCGTTGGCGTGGATGCGGACGCGCAACCTTGTGCCGGGCACCGCCTCGATGCGCGGCAGGTAAAGCCGCCCGGCCGAGGTTTCCAGCACCGAAAGCCCGTCGGCGTCCTGTGCCACCAGCCGCGCCTCGATCACCGCGCCCGCTTCGCTGATCCCCAGCGTCTTGAGGGCGGCGGGATTGAACATCACGGTGTCCGTCGGGCCGACAAAGACGGCGCGGCCCGCCTCGATCACCACGATCCGGTCGGCCAGCAACTGCGCCTCGCCGATGTCGTGGGTAACCAGCACCACCGGCATGTCGAACCGGCCACGCAGGGCGCGGATTTCCCGATAAAGCACCTCACGCGTGACCCGGTCCACCGCCGAGAAGGGTTCATCCAGCAACAGCGCCGCGGGTTGCCGCGCCAGCGCGCGCGCGATCGCCACGCGCTGCTGCTGGCCGCCGGAAAGTTCCGCCGGACGCCGCCCCTCCAGCCCGCCCAGATTGACCAGCGCCAGCAGGCGCCGCGCCTCGGCGGGCCGTTCCGCGCGCGGCAGGTGATCGAGCGCGGCCCCGACATTGCCCAGCGCCGTCAGGTGCGGAAACAGCCCGTAGGCCTGAAACACCATGCCCACCCGGCGCTGGTGCGGCGGCAGGCACAGCCCCGCCGCGGTATCCAGCCAGACCGTGCCGCCGACGCTGACCCGCGCCTGTTCGGGGCGCCACAGCCCGGTGATCGTGCGCAGCACGGTCGACTTGCCCGAACCGGAATGGCCCACCAGCGCCAGAAGCTCGCCGGGTTCCACCCGGAACGACAGGTCGAGCGGAATCGGCCCCGCCGCCCTGGCCATGACCTGAAGCGCCATCAGCGCAGCCTGCGCCCGACCCGGCGCGACAGCCAGAAGGTCAGCGTGATGGTGGCCAGCGAGATCGCCAGCAGCACCGCCGACATCAGCGCGGCGCTGGCGGTGTCGAAGCTTTGCACCCGGTCATAAATGGCGATGGCGATCGTCTTGGTCTGGCCGGGGATCGAACCGCCGACCATCAGCACGATGCCGAACTCGCCCAGCGTATGGGTGAAGGTCAGCACCATCGCGGTGATCAGGCCGGGCCAAGCCAGCGGCAGTTCCACCCGACGTAGCGCCCGCAGCGGGGTCATGCCGCAGCAGGACGCGGCCTCGCGCACCAGCACCGGAATGGCTTCGAAGGCGCGTTGCGCGGGCTGCACGGCGAAGGGCAGATTGAAGATCACCGAGGCGACGAGCAGCCCCTCGAAGGTGAACACCAGCGGCCTGCCGAAGGCGGCGTGCCAGAGCTGGCCGATCGGGGAATGCGCCCCGAAGCTGACCAGCAGGTAGAAACCGAACACCGTGGGCGGCAGCACCAGCGGAACGGCCACCAGCGCCTCGATCAGCCCCTTGCCGGGAAAATCACGGTAAGCCAGGAAACGCCCCGCGAACACCGCGACCGGCAGCAGGATCACCACGGTGAACCCCGCCAGCCGCAGCGACAGGAAAAGGGCCGTCCAGTCCATCATTCCCCCGGCAGAGCAAAGCCGTATTTCTTCATGATGGCACGCGCGGGCGGGGTGTTCATATAGGCATAGAAGGCTTCAGCCACCGGCCCCGCCGATTTCAGCAGCACCATGCGCTGATCGAGCGGTTCATGAAAGTCGATCGGGATCAGGTCGTAGTCGCCCAGCGCCGAAACCTCGGGCGAGACCGCAAGCGAATAGGCGATAATGCCGCCTTGCGCATCGCCCGAAAGGGCAAACTGCGCCGCCTGGCTGACATTTTCGCCCAGCACCAGCTTCGGCTCGATCGCGTCCCACAGCCCCTGATGTTGCAGCGCCTCCTTCGCGCGCAGCCCGTAGGGCGCGTGATCGGGGTTGGCGATCGCGAAATGCGTGATCGTGCCCGCCGCCAGTGCGGCCTTCAGGCTTTGCAGCGTGCCGTCGGGTTTCAGCGCCGACCCCTTGGGCACGATCATCACGATCCGCCCCACGGCATAAAGCTGCCCATCGCCTCTGGTGTAGCCGTCATGGGCCAGATCGAGCACATATTGTTCGTCGGCAGCCAGAAACATCTGGAACGGGGCGCCCTGCCGGATCTGGCGCGCGAAGTTGCCGGTGGAGCCGAACGACAGCGTGACGCCGTTGCCGGTGTCGGCCTTGAAGGCGGCCGCGATCTCGGTCAGGGCGAATTTGAGATCGGCAGCGGCGGCGATCACCGGGGCATCGTCGGCGGCGCGAACCGCCAGCGGCAACAGGCCAAGGCTTGCAATCAGCGCAAGCGCCCCAAGAAGGGCGCGGCGCGGCAGCGGGAAACGGCTCATCGGAACCTCCTGGCGAGCGATATGTTTTGCAAAACATATGCGATCCCCCGCGCAGGAATGGCAAGCGTTATTTCCCGTCGGGAATATCCCGCAGCATCGCCCGGATCGCCGCGATCTCGTCGGCGGCCGCCTCGGTCGCGCGCGCCTCGATGCGGCGGTAATGCGCCAGCACCGCCGCGCCCGCCGCGGTCAGATGCGCGCCGCCGCCCTGCACGCCGCCGCGAATGCTTTCCACCAGCGGGTCGCGGAACAGCGCGTTCAGCGTTTCGACCAGCATCCAGGCCCGCTTGTAGCTCATCCCCATCGCCCGCCCCGCCGCCGAGATCGAGCCGGTCTCGCGGATGCGCTCCAGCAGGTCGGCCTTGCCGGGCCCGATCATCGCGCCGTCGCCAAAGACGACACGCAGGCGCAGGCGGGGATCGGGGGTAGAGGCGGTCATGGGCGCGATCATGCTGCGGCGCGGGGCAGAGTGGCAAGCGTGATGTGGGCCGCCCTGTGGAGTGGGCGTTGCCGACCGCGCGTTCAGCCGTCCTGATCCGGCACGACGCGGCGCGTGGGCCAGACTTCCAGAACACCCGCGCAGATGACCAGCAGCCCACCCACGATTTCGAGTCGGCGCAACTGCTCATCGGCGAGCAGCGCGGCCGACAGGGCGCCGAAGAGGACTTCCGTCATCAGCAGGATGCTGACACGCGCCGGGTCCAACCGGACTGTCGCCCACATCAGGCCGGCAAGCGAAAGCCCCCACCAAAGGCCGCCCGTTCCCAGCGCCAGCAGGATCGCCTTGCCGATCTGGCCAGAGGGGAAGGTCGGCACCGGCTCCAGCATCGGGGCGAGCAGGAGCGCGGCACCGGCTGCACCACAGGCGAAAACGAACGCGGCCGACAAGGGATCGCTATCGGATTTCACCCGGATGCCCGTGGTCGAGAAAGACCACAGGACGCCCCCGATCAGCGTCATCCATTCTCCCAACCCTTTGGGCAAAGGCACATTTCCATCCGCCCCCAGCATGACGAAAAGCCCGATCAGCCCAACGGCGATCGCCAGAACGCGCAGCCGGGGGGTAGCCCAGCCCATCAGATAGCGCCCGATCAAGGTGCTCCAGACCGGGCTGAGGAACCACAGCAGGATGATGATCGCGACCCGGCCATAGACGAATCCGATCGAGTAGAGCGCGAAGGCGGCCCCGCCGAGGGCGATGGAGGCCAAGGCGACCCGGTTCGCCTGCGCCAGTTGTCGCCGCCGCGCGACCGCGAAGGGAAGAAGCAACACGGCCGCCGCAACGGTTATCGCGGCCGTTCCCCATGCTCCAGCCAGCCCCATCCCGGACAGGATCCGGACCGGCAGCCAGTAGAACCCCCAGAGGATGCCTGTGCCCAAGACAATGGCGGAGGCCAGAGAACTGTCACGATCAGTCGCCATGCAGCCGGTGCTATCAGTGCGACCACGTCAGGCCAAGGGCTCTCGGGCAGGCGTCCATGCGCCACGGCATTCCGTTCCCGGGCGGGGGCCCTTGGCCTTGAAACCACGCCCTTGCCACGGATACTCCGTGTCGTTCCTGTGCTCTGAACAAAAAGGGCGCGCCCTGCGGCGCGCCCCGGTTCAGGCCATCCCCCGGTGATCAGGCCGCCGTGGTCTCGACCGCCTTCGCCTCGATGTCGTTCGGGCGGGCGATCTCGATGCGGCGCGGTTTCAGCGCCTCGGGGGTTTCGCGCACCAGTTCGATGTGCAGCATCCCGTCAAGGTTCTGCGCGCCGGTCACGCGGACATGATCGGCCAGCGCGAAGCGGCGTTCGAACGCGCGGGTCGCGATGCCGCGATGCAGATAGGTGCGGGCGCTGTCGTCCTCGGCCTTGCGGGCGGTGACGACAAGGGTGTTTTCCTTCACCTCGACCGACAGGTCGTCGGCGGCAAACCCCGCCACGGCAATCGAGATGCAATAGGCATTCTCGGCCGTCTTCTCGATGTTGTAGGGCGGGTAGGTCGGCTGCGCGGCGTCGCCGGTCAGCACACGGTCCATCAGATCGGCGATGCGGTCATAGCCGACAGTGGCGCGGTAAAGCGGGGCAAGATCGAAAGTACGCATGGATCACCCTCCAGTGAGCGATGTTCAGATTGCCCTCCCCCACAGGGGACGGGCCGGAAGCCGGACCCGTCATGGCATCCGGTACCGCCTAGATGGGAAACGATTTCCCCGCGTTCAAGGGGGGCTGGGCCGCACGAACTTGGCGCCGCCGCCCTGCAGGCCGCCCGCAGGCAGGCCGCCGTCCAGCGAGGTCTGGGTCGGGATGACCTGCAGGATGGTTCCCGTCTCTTCCGCGACAAGATGCGCCTGCAACGCGCCGATCACCCCCGCCAGATCGACGCCCAGCGCCACCTGCTTGCCGTTCGCCTCGGCCTTGGCCGAGATCACCGACACGATGGTGGCAACGCCGTTGCGCAGCAGGAAGATCGGCGCCCCGGAGGAGCCGAAGTCGATATCGCAGGTCAGCACCAGAAGGCCGGGCTGCGTGTCCAGAACGTGGCAGGTCTGCTGCAACGAGGGCGCGTCAGAGCGGTCCTTGGCATAGGACACGACCCCCACCGCCTCGCCCACCTGCGCCCGGCCGGACACCGCGAAGGGCCGGATCGATGGCAGCCGGATCGCCTGATCCAGTTGCAGCAGCGCAATGTCATGGCCGATGCGGCCGATCTTGTCGGTCGAGGCATAGTCGTAGCCGGGCGCGATCACCGCGCGCCGCACGCTCCGGTAGGCGGCGGCACGACCAAGCCGCCAATCCGCAAGGAACGTCAGCGTGGCCAGTGGAAACCGCCCGCCCGTGGACTCGTCATAAAGGCAATGCGCGGCGGTCAGCACGATGTCGGGCGCGATCAGGGATGCCGTGCAGAACCCCCGGTCGCCGAGGTTCAGGCGGCCGACCCCTTCCCACCCCTTGCTGTCGTCAAGGGTCGAGAGGGCCTGCAGGTTCGTATCCGCCGGCGAGGGCCCGGCTTGCGCCAGCATCAAGACCGCGCCCCAGACCGCCATCCATTGCTTCATGCGCATCGCCCGCCGTTCTTTCGCCCGCTTCGCGCCGAATATGCCCGGCACCTGCGGCAAAACTATGGCCGCGCCGCCACCAACGCACGCGGCTCCGGGCCGCCGGTGGCCCAGTCGAGCAGCTCGACGGTATGCATCACCGGAATGCCGGTACCCGCGCCGATCTGCATCATGCAGCCGATGTTGCCCGCCGCGACCACCTCGGGCGCCGTCGCCTCCAGCGTGGCGACCTTGCGCGCCTTCAACTCTGCCGAAATCTTCGGCTGCAACAGGTTGTAGGTGCCCGCCGAGCCGCAGCAGAGGTGGCTGTCGGCCGGTTCCACCACGGTGAAGCCCGCCCGTTTCAGCAACTCCTTCGGGGCGGTCCTGATCTGCTGGCCGTGTTGCAGTGAACAGGCGGCGTGATAGGCAACCCGCATTCCGCGCGGCGCCTGCGTCGGCAGATCGAGCTTCAGCAGCAGTTCCGACACATCCGTCGCCAGCGCGGAAACGGCCTTCGCGTCGGCCTCCAGCGGATCGCCCGCGAACATCTTGCCATAGTCCTTCACGGTGGTGCCGCAGCCGCTGGTGTTGATCACCACCGCATCCAGCCCCCCGCCCCGCGTCTCGGCCATCCAGGCGGCGATGTTCTTCGCCGCCGCCGCGTGGCTTTCGGCGGTCTTGCCCATGTGATGCGTCAGCGCCCCGCAACAGCCCATGCCGCGCGCGATCACCACCTCGCAGCCCAGCCGTCGCAACAGCCGGATGGTGGCGTCGTTGATGTCGGTGTTCAGCGCCTTCTGGGCGCAGCCGGTCAGCAGCGCCACCCGCATCCGGCGCGGCCCCGTCGCCGGAAACACCTGCGGATCATCGTTCCGGCTGACCGGCGGGATCACCTTCGGCGCCATCGCCAGCATCGCGCGCAGCCGCGCATCCGGCATCAGGCGCGCGAACGGCCGCCCGATCTTCGCCCCCAGCAGCGCCAGCCGGAACCGCCCCGGATAGGGGATGATCCGCGCCAGCAGCCAGCGCAGCGCCCGCTCGCTCAGCGGCCGGCGGTAAGTCTGCTCGATATAGGCCCGCGCATGGTCCACCAGATGCATGTAATCGACCCCCGAGGGGCAGGTCGTCATGCACGACAGGCACGACAGGCAGCGGTCGATATGGCCCACGGTCTTCGCGTCCGGCACGCGGGAATTCTCCAGCATGTCCTTGATCAGGTAGATCCGGCCGCGCGGGCTGTCCAGCTCGTCGCCCAGCACCTGATAGGTGGGGCAGGTCGCGGTGCAGAACCCGCAGTGCACACAGGTGCGCAGGATCCGGTTGGACCGGGCGATCGCCGGGTCTTGCAGTTGTTCGGCGGTGAAGGTGGTCTGCATCGCTTATCCCATCAGTCCGGGGTTCAGAATGCCGCGCGGGTCGAACCTCGCCCGCAGCCCGGCGGCAAGGGCGGCAAGGGGCGCGGGCTCCGGCTGAAACGGCGCGACCGTCGCCCGGGTCTCGACGCTGGCCCGCATCAGCGTGGCATGGCCCGCAAAGGCCCCGATCCGCGCACGCAGATCGGGGCCCGGCGCCACCCGCGCCCAGATCAGCCCGCCCGCCCAGTCAAGCCGCACCGCCTCGGCCCCCAGCCGCGCCACGATCCCCGGCGCGTCCGACGGCTTCACCGACAGCCGCCACACATCGCCCGGCTGCCCGGCAAAGGCCGTGACATCGCGGATGCCCTGCCAGCGCGCCGCCGTGGCCGCGCGCGCCTCCTCCACATCTACCGGCCCGAACCCCGCCAGCAGATCGCGCAGCCGCCCCGCCCGGTAGGCAACCGAGGCCGCGAAGCCCTCGATCCGCAGCATCGCCCCCTCCGGCCCCCAGGCGGCGCCCGACACCTCGAAGGGCGAACCCACCGCCGCCGCCATCGCCGCAACCGCCCCGGCCAGCCCGATCCCCGGCAGCAGAACGCTCGCCGCCGTCTCCGGCACCGGCAGCACCTTGAACGCCACCTCGCTCAGCACGCCCAGGGTGCCCCAGCTTCCGGCCATCAGCTTCACCAAGTCATAGCCGGTGACGTTCTTCATCACCCGCCCGCCGTTCTTCACCACCGTGCCGCTGCCATCGACGAATCGCACCCCGATCAGGCTGTCGCGGCAGGCCCCCGCCATCAGCCGCCGCGGCCCCGAGGCGTTCGCCGCCACCACGCCGCCGATCGTGCAGTCACCCGCCGTGCCCAGCAGCCCGCGCCAGTCCGGCGGCTCGAACGGCAGCCGCTGCCCTTCTGCCGCCAGCGCCGCCTCGATCGCGGCCAGCGGCGTTCCCGCCCCCGCCACCAGCGTCAGCGCCCCCGGCTCGTAAAGCGTGATCCCCGACAGGCCACCCGTTTCCAGCACCGTGCCCGCCACGGGGCGCCCCACATCGCGCGTGCCGCCGCCGCGCACCCGCAGCGGCCCCGCCGCCGCGCGGATCGCCGCGGCCAGTTCCGTCTCGTCCGCGGGCCTCATGTCGTCCTCATCTTCCGTTCACAAGTATCCTCAGGGGGTGTGGGGGGCAGACAGCCCCCCACGGAACGTCACGCCGCACGCCGCCCGGCGGTGATCGCCAGCGGAAACACCTTCGCCGGGTTCAAGAGCCACGCCGGGTCGAAGACGTCCTTCACGCGCATCTGCGCCTCCATGTCGGCGGCAGTGAACTGCACCCCCATCAGGTCGCGCTTTTCGATCCCCACGCCGTGCTCGCCGGTCAGGCAGCCGCCGACCTCGACGCAAAGCTTCAGGATATCCGCCCCGAAGGCCTCGCATTTCTCCAGATCGCCCGGTGTGTTGGCGTTGTAGAGGATCAGCGGGTGCATGTTGCCGTCGCCCGCGTGGAACACGTTGCCCACGTCAAGGCCGCAGGCGCGGCTCATCTCGCCGATCCGGCGCAACACGAACGGCAGCGCCGTCACCGGGATCGTGCCATCAAGGCACATGTAGTCGTTGATCTGCCCCATCGCGCCGAAGGCGGATTTGCGGCCGAGCCAGATCTTCCTGCTCTCCTCCTCCGACCGGCTTTCGCGCAGCTCCACCGGGTTGTGCCGCCGCGCGATTTGCAGGATCACCCCCAGTTGCTCGTCGATTTCGGCCGGGCTGCCCTCCACCTCGACGATCAGCAGCGCCTCGCAGTCGGGGTAGCCCGCGTGGGCGAAATCCTCGGTGGCACGGATGCAGGGGCGGTCCATGAACTCGATCGCCACCGGCAGCACACCCGCTTTGATGATGTCGCTGACGCATTCGCCCGCAACCTCGTTGCTGTCGAACCCCATCAGCACCGGCCGCGCCCCCTCGGGCTTGCGCAGGATGCGCAGGGTGGCCTCGGTCACCACGCCCAACTGCCCTTCCGAGCCGCAGATGACGCCCAGCAGGTCGAGCCCGCCCGCATCCACATGCGCACCGCCGATCTGCACCACCGTGCCGTCCATCAGCACCAGCGTGACGCCCAGCAGGTTGTTGGTCGTCACGCCGTATTTCAGGCAATGCGCCCCACCCGAGTTCATCGCGATGTTGCCCGCGATGGCGCAGGCCAACTGGCTGGAAGGGTCGGGGGCGTAGAAGAACCCGTCCTGTTCCACCGCGCCGGTCACGCTCAGGTTGGTGCGGCCCGCCTGCACGCGGATGAAGCGGTTGGCATAGTCGGTTTCCAGCACCGCGTTCAGCCGCGACACGCCAAGGATCACGCAATCCGCCGTGGGCAGCGCCCCCCCGGCCAGCGAGGTGCCCGAGCCGCGCGGCACCACCGGCACGCCCTCGGCGTGGCAGACCTTCAGCGCGGCGGCGACCTCGGCGGTGCTGCGCGGCAGCACGACCGCCAGCGGGGCGCAGCGATAGGCGCTCAGCGCGTCGCATTCATAGGCGCGGGTTTCGGCCGCGTCGTCGATCACCGCATCCGCGGGCAGCACGGCGCGCAGGCGGTCGACGATGCGGGATTTCCGCGCGAGAATGGCGGGATTCGGGGTGGGCATGTCCATCGTCGCTTCTCCGCTTGCTATTGGTAAGGAAATATAACCAATTTTGCCCGCTGGCAAGCGCGCAGTTTCAGGCTAACCTCTCAGCCATGACGCCGATCAGCCAGATGTTTCAGCTTCCCCTGCCCGACCTTGCCGCGCTGGCGGTGCTGTTCGCGTCATGGATCGGCATCGGTCTGGCGATCGAACACGCGCCCGCGCGGTTTCCCTCGGTGTCGCAACTGATGGCGCGCTACCGGCGCGAGTGGATGGTGCAGTTCATCACCCGCGAGCCGCGCATCTACGATGCCAGCGTGCTGGAGGGGTTGCGGCAGGGCACCGCCTTCTTCGCCTCGACCGCGCTGATCGCCATCGGCGGCGGGTTGGCGCTGTTGGGCAATACCAATCCGGTGGTCAGCGTGGCGCGCGAACTGGCGCTGCAACCGCCCCCCCCGGCAGAGATGCAGGTGCGGGCGCTGGTGGTGATCCTGTTTCTCGCCAACGCATTCCTGAAATTCGTCTGGGCGCACCGGCTGTTTGGCTATTGCGCGATCATGATGGCCTCGGCGCCGAACGATCCCGCCGATCCGCTGGCGCTGCACCGGGCCGGACAGGCGGCCGAGATCAACATCTCGGCGGCGAAGGGCTTCAACCGGGGGCTCAGGTCGGTCTACTTCGCGCTCGGCTCGCTGGGCTGGCTGCTCGGCTGGCCGGCGCTGCTGGTCGGCACGGCGGTGACGGTGGCGGTGCTGCTCCGGCGCGAGTTCGCCTCGCATTCCCGCCGGGTGATGATCGACCTTGGCTAACCCCGCCGCCGCCCCTCGACCAGCCAGGCCGACAGCGCCAGCAGCGCGGCGAGCAGCAAAAGCGCCCAGGCGGGCAGCAGGGGCTGCACCCGCACATCGGTGGTGACATAGGCGTTGCGCGGGGTGATGCCGATCCAGCCGCGCCCGGCCGCCGCCGCGCCCGCGCGCACCAGCCGCACATCCGGGATGCCATCCTCGATCCGCAGCACGCCGCCGCGATGGGCCGCAATGGCGGGCGCCAGCTTGTCGCCGGTGGCGATCGTCTCCTCGAATTCCTTGGGCGAGGACGGGCCGATGCCCACCACCGCCTTCAGGTCATCCTGCGCCAGCCGGTAAAGCCCCATCACCGGCGCGTGCCAGGTCACTGTCCAGGTGCCGGGCGCGGTTTCGGCCATCGGCAGCGTGGTCACCTTGCCGTCCGGGCCGGTCACCGACACTTCGCGCTTGGCGTCGGTCAAAGAGCGGCGGGTGATCGTCACGTCCTGCCCCACCGCGCTGGCCGTCAGCGCCTCTTCCTCCAGCGTCGGCTCCTTCATCATCCAGTGCGCCAGCCGCCGCAGCAGTTCCAGTTGCGGCCCGCCACCCTCGAAGCCGCGGCTCCAGAGCCAGGCCTGATCCGAGGCGAGCACGGCGACGCGGCCCTCGCCCTCATGCGCCAGCACCAGCAGCGGCTTGCCATCGACGCCCGACATCACCGTCTGCGCCCCCGGCGCGGCGGTCATCTCGATCTGGCGGAACCAGCGGCCCCAGCCGGGCTGGCCGTCCGTGCCCTTGGGCGCGAAGGCCGCCAGCCCCGCGGTGACGGGGTGGCGCTGGCCCAGATCGGTGATCTGCGGCCGGAACCCCTGCTCGATCACCCGGCTGGTCGGCTGGACCGGCATCACATCGGCCAGCGGCGAGCGATAGAGGCTGTCGGCCGAGCCGAATTCCGGCCCCGCCTCGACCAGCACCGCGCCGCCGTGCAGCACGTAATCGCGTACGTTCTCGATGTATTCGGTGGGCAAGATGCCGCGGCGGCGGTAGCGGTCGAAGATGATCAGGTCGAACGACTTGATCTTTTCAACGAACAACTCATGCGTCGGAAAGGCGATCAGCGCCAGTTCGTTCACCGGCACGGCGTCCTCCTTGTCCGGCGGGCGCAGGATGGTGAAGTGGACGAGGTCCACCGAGGCGTCGGATTTCAAGAGGTTGCGCCAGACCCGTTCGCCCGCGTAGGGCTCGCCCGAGACCAGCAGCACCCGCAGACGGTCGCGCACGCCGTCGATCTGCACCACGGCGCTGTTGTTGCGGTCGGTTAGTTCGCCCGGCATCGCGGGGGTCTGGAATTGCAGCACGTTCAGCCCGCCATGCGGCAGCGTCACCGGCAGGTCCAGATCGCGGCCGACCGGCACCGTGTAGATGCGCGGCGCGTCACCGTCGATCGAGATCGTCAGTTGCGCCTGATCGCCCGCCGAGGCGGGCACCTTGCCCTGATCCTCGATCCGCAGCCGCAGCATGACCGGCTCGCCCATGATGGCGAAGGCGGGCGCGTTCTTGATGATCAGGCGGCGGTCCCAGTCGGTGGCGTGGCCGGTCAGCACCACGCTGAGCGGCGCAGGCAGATCGGGGGCGCGGGCCATGTCGTGCACCTGCCCGTCGGTGATCAGGATCGCCCCGGCGACACGGGCGCGCGGCTCGCCCGCCAGCGCATCGGCCAGCGCGCCCATCACCAGCGACCCGCCGTCGTCCGGCGCATCGCCCACCGTCACGCTGCGCAGTTCCACGTTCGGCAGCGCGGCGATCTTCGCGCTCAGCGCCGCCACCGCCAGCGTCGTCTGCGCGTCGCGGTCCGACAGGTGCTGGCTGGCGCTGCGGTCGGTGACCATCAGCACGATGTCCGACAGCGGCGCGCGGTCCTCGTGCTGCAACGAGGGGTTGGCGAGGGCCAGCAGGATCGCCGCCGCCGTCAGCGCGCGCAGGGCCCAGCCGCGCAGGCCCCGCCACCAGGCGAAAGCCACCGCCAGCACGGCGACACCCGCCGCCGCCCAGAGCACCGGCCAGGGGATCAGCGGATCGAAGATGACGCCTGCCGCGCTCATTGCCCCAGCCTTTGCAGCAGGGCCGGCACATGGACCTGATCGGACTTATAGTTGCCGGTCAGCACATACATGATCAGGTTGACGCCGAACCGGTAGGAAATCTCGCGCTGGCGTTCGCCGGTCGCGCCGCGCCCGACCGGGAACATCGGCGCCCCGGACTCATCCACCGCCCAGGCCGCGGCCCAGTCGTTGCCGCCGATCACCACCGGCGAGACGCCATCGTTGAGGTCGCGGAACGGCATCCCCTCGGCCTTCACGGCATCGGGCGGCGCAGCCTCGAGCCAGAGGATTGGCCCGTCGAAGCGGCCGGGAAAATCCTGCAACAGATAGAAGCTGCGGGTCAGCACGTGGTCGCTCGGGATCGGTTCCAGCGGGGGCACGTCCAGACCGGCGGCGATCGCCTGCAACCGCTGCCCGGTGGGCGTGACGGCACCGAAGCCCGACACATCGCCGTCGCGGGTGTCGAACAGGATCATGCCCCCCGAGCGCAGATAGTCGTTGAGCCTGGCGTAGGCCTTGGCCGAGGGTAGCGGCGCGCTGTCCGTCACCGGCCAGTAGAGAAAGGGGAAGAGCGACAGATCATCGGTCTCGATATTCACCGCCATCGGTGGGTCGGGCTCCACCGAGGTGCGGGCGGCCAGCACGCCGGAGAGGCCCGCGAGGCCCGCGTCAGCCACCCTGTCCACCTGCGCGTCGCCGGTCAGCACATGGGCCAGCACAACGCCATGCGTGGCACGCAGGGCAAAATCCTCGGCCGCGTCGGCGCGCACGGGGCCGGGCAGCAACAGCGCCGCCAGCAGCACGACCGCCATTCCGGCGCGCGCCCCCCGCAACCGGCCCGACAGCCAGAGCGAGGCGATCATGTCCAGCAGCAGGGCCAGCAGCGCCGCCGACAGCAGGCTGCCCTTCAACGGCCGCTCGCGGCTGGCGGCGATCCCCTCGACCACGACGCTTGCGGGCCAGACGGCGGGCGCCAGCGCGGTCTTCGCCCCGATCACGTTCAGCGCGACGCGGCGATCCTGTGCGGCGTAAAGGCCGGGCGGCGTCTTCGGGCCGGGCTGGCCCGCCGCCAGCGCCTCGCCCGCAATGCCGGCGGTCTGGTCGGCGGTATGGGCGGCCCCGAAGGCATCCAGCAGCGTTTGCGGCACCCAGGTGGTGCCCTTCAGATCGGCGGCCGAGGGCTGCGCCGGCCGCGTGGCCACCGCCAGCCGGTCCAGCATCTGCACGAACAGGCCCGACAGCGGCAGGGTGGACCATTCCGCGTTCGCGGTGACGTGGAACAGGATCACCTGCCCCTGCCCCAGCGCCTTTCGGGTGACCAGCGGCGTGCCGTCGGACAGGCTGGCAATGGTGCTGTCGGCCAGCGAAGGGTCGGGCTGCGCCATCACCTGTTCGTTCACCGTCACCTCGTCCGGGACCGTCAGCCCGAAGAAGGGCGAGCCCTCGGGGAAGGGTCTCAGGTTCTTCGGCTGGCCCCAGCTCATGGCGCCGCCCACCTCGCGGCCACCGGCGCGCAGGCGGACCGGCATCAGCGGGTCTTCGGTCTCGCGGCTGACATCGCTTTGCGCCAGACGCGGCCCGGCAAAGCGCAGAAGGGTGCCGCCCTTGTTCACCCAGGCCTGCAGCGCCTCGGATTCCTCGGGCGCCAGCCGCGCCACATCGGCGAGGATCACCACATCCGGGTTCGCCATCATCAGGTCGCCGAAGTTGCCCTCGATCACGTCGGCCTCGGGGCGCAGCGCCTCGCGCAGGTAGTGCAGCGGCGACAGCAGTTCCAGCCCCTCCCGGTCGCGCACCCCGGCGATCAGCGCGACCTTGCGCCGTTTCAGCGTGTCGTCGGTCAGGCTGACCGCCGCGGCCGAACGCTCGCCGGAAATCACGAAGCCGGTGACGCGGTTGCGCAACTCGGCGGGCAGGGTCAGCGTCACCGTCGCCTCGGTCGCGCCTTCGGTGAAGTCGGCGACGCCCTGCGACAGATCGCGTTCCACCCCCGCGGGGTCGGGGCCGCGCGCGATCACGGTGACGCCGGTCGCCGGGCCGGGCGCGGCGCGCAGCACGTTCAGCACAACGGCGCCGTCCTTGAAGACGGCGGGCCGCAGCGCAAAGACCGGGTGCGGCGTCTCGAACACCGTCACCGGCCCGTGGGATTCGAGCGCCGCCAGCAGCGGCCCGCGACCCAGCCGCGCGAGGCCGTCGGACAGCCAGTAGGTCTCGAACCCGCCGCTCAGCCCCTTGGCCCAAGCGGCGACGGCGGCGGGATCGGGCGCCCAGGGCCTGGGCTGCAGGCCCGGCAGCCGCGCGGCCCAGGCGTCGGCGGTCTGGAACTCCGGCGCGGCGGGGGGCAGATCGGTCAGCGCGACCAAAGTCACCGGCCGCCCGGCGCGGCCCGCCTCGGTCAGCAGCGCCGATATCCGCTCCAGCCGCCGCGGCCAGTCGCGCGCATCGGCCCAGGTGCCATCGGCGAGGATCAGCAGCGGCCCGCTGCTTGCCACCCGCCGGTCGGGGTGCAGGATTGGCCCGGCGAAGGCGATGATCACGGCAGCAATCGCCAGCGTGCGCAGCAGCAAAAGCCACCAGGGCGTGCGGTCGGTCTCGGCGCGCTCATCGGTCAGGCCCAGCAGCAGCGCGACGCCCGGAAACCGCCGCCGGATCGGCGCGGGCGGGATCGCGCGCAGGATGATCCAGAGCACCGGCAGCACGATCAGGCCGACCAGAAGCCAGGGCGTGGTGAACCCGATCGGGCCAAGCATCCACATCAGCGGCGACGCTCCAACGCCCGGTAAAGCCACAGCAGCGGCGCGGCGGCGGGCGTGTCGGTGTGGTGGCAGGCGAACTGCCAGCCCGTCGCGCGGGCCAGCGCCTGCAGGCGGTCCTTCCGTTCGGCCAGCCGCGCGACGTAGCGGCCGCGCAGATCGGCCGCCCGCAGCGTTTCGTGCCGCAAAGCGCCGCCCATGCTTTCAAAGATCGTGCGGCCGTCGAAGGGAAACGCCTCTTCCTCCGGGTCGAGCACTTGCAACAACACACCGCGCACGCCGCGATCGGCGGCACGGGTCAGCGCGGCCTCGACCTTTGCCGGGTCGCCCATGAAATCCGACAGAAAGAGCGCGCGGCCCTGCGGCACCAGTGCGGCGGTTTCGGGCGCGCCATAATCGGCATCCCCCTCGGACCCCAGCGCAGCCGCAAGCCGCATCAGTTGCCCCTGCCCGGCGCGCACCGGCACGCGGCCATCGGCCAGCCCGACCCGTTCGCCCGCGCGCAGCAACAAGACCGCCGCCGCCAGCGCCAGCAACTGCGCGCGGTCGGCCTTGGGCGGGCGTTTGGGTTCGCCGCTGAAGCCCATCGACCGCGAATCGTCGACCCAGATCGCCACCGACTGCGCCGCCTGCCATTCCTTCTGCCGCACGAACTGCGCATCCGAC
Organism: Solirhodobacter sp.; assembly: GCF_964715405.1. Lineage (NCBI taxonomy): Bacteria > Pseudomonadati > Pseudomonadota > Alphaproteobacteria > Rhodobacterales > Paracoccaceae > Solirhodobacter > Solirhodobacter sp. Next base: position 115,865 of record NZ_CBAICG010000008.1, read on the forward strand.
CGGGCCGACCGACGCCAGTCGATGGCGCGCGCATCGTCGCTCGCGTTGACCGGGCGATACTGCCAGAATTCATCGCCCATCCCGGCCCGACGGCGGCCGTGTTCGCCCAGCATCACGGCGGCGGCCAGATGTTCCGCTTCGGCCAGAAGCGGCGGCAGCGGTGACGCCAGCGCCTCGGCCCGCCCGCGCAGGGGCGTGGAGGGCGCGGCCGGGATCACGCCGCCGCCTCGATGCGCGTCACTTGCGCCGCCACCGCGTCGATCAGGCCCGACAGGCTTTCGCCGCGCGCGCGGGCCGCGAAGCTGAGCGCCATGCGGTGGCTGAGCACCGGGCGGGCCAGCGCGCGCACATCCTCGGCCGAGGGGGCAAGGCGGCCATCCAGCAGCGCCCGCGCCCGCACCGTCAGCATCAGCGCCTGCGCCGCGCGCGGGCCGGGGCCCCAGCTGACGGCCCCGTTCACGCGGCCGAGCGCCTCGGATTCGCCGGGGCGGCAGGCGCGCACGAGGTCCAGGATCATCTCGACCACCGCATCACCGACCGGCATCCGCCGCAGCACCATCTGCGCGGCCAGCAGTTCGCCATCGGTAAAGACCGCCTCGGCCACGGCTTCCTCTTCGCCGGTGGTGGCCAGCAGGATCGCCTTTTCCGTTGCCCGGTCCGGATACTCGACATCGATCTCGACTAGGAACCGGTCCAGTTGCGCCTCGGGCAACGGGTAGGTGCCTTCCTGTTCGATCGGGTTCTGGGTTGCCAGCACATGGAACGGCTGCCCGAGCGGCCGGTGCTTGCCCGCCACCGTCACTTCGCGTTCCTGCATCGCCTGCAACAGCGCCGACTGGGTGCGGGGGCTGGCGCGGTTGATCTCGTCCGCCATCAGCAGTTGGCAGAACACCGGGCCCTCGATGAAGCGAAACGCGCGGCTGCCGTCGGCGGCGGTTTCCAGCACTTCGGACCCCAGGATGTCGGCGGGCATCAGGTCGGGGGTGAACTGCACCCGGCTGCCCGTCAGCCCCATCACGGTCGAGAGCGTATCCACCAGCCGCGTCTTGCCCAGGCCCGGCAGACCGATCAAGAGGCCGTGCCCGCCGCACAGAAGGGCCGACAGCACCAGATCCACCACAGGATCCTGCCCGATGAAGCGGCGATTGATCGAAACGCGGGCGCGCGCGAGCTTTTCGCCCAGCGCTTCGATCTCAGCCACCAGCGGGGCATGCTCGACCATGACAATCTTCCTTTGGACCCTATACTGGGGGCATTAGAGCGAAGTATCGCACCGGGCACAAATGACAAACGGAAAGACGCCGCAAATGATCGTGACCCCCTCGGCCGAGGGCATGGCGGCGGCGGCCAGCGCCGCCACCAAGGGCCGCGGGCCCGCGCCGGTGCATCTGTGGAACCCGCCGTTCTGCGGCGATCTGGACATCCGCATCGCACGGGACGGGACGTGGTTCTACCTGGGCACACCGATCGGGCGGCCCGCGCTGGTAAAGCTCTTCGCCAACATCCTCCGCCGGGATGGCGAAAGCTATTTCCTTGTGACCCCAGTGGAAATGGTCGGCATCCGGGTCGATGACGCGCCCTTTGTGGCGGTCGATTTCGAGGCGGCGGGCGTGGGGCTGGCGCAGGTGCTGACCTTCACGACCAACGTCGGTGACACGGCGGTGGCGGGGCCCGACCACCCGATCCGCGTAGTGCGCGACCCCGAAACCGGCGAGCCCGCGCCCTACATCCGGGTCCGCACCAACCTTGAGGCGCTGATCGACCGCAAGAGCTTTTATCGGCTGGTGGAGCTTGGCACCCCTGCCGCGCATGAGGGGGAAGGCTGGTTCGGGGTCTGGTCGTCGGGCGTATTCTTCCCGGTGATCCGGTCGGCAGAACTGGGCTAGCGTCGCGCCGACAACACAGGGCAAGTCATTGGAAAGGCTGGGAAACCGGCATACCGATTTTGCACCGAAAAGGCACCGTAAAAGCACCGACGTTCCACCGACGTTGGCCGCTTTAGCGGAACTTCGGCGCCCGTTTTCCTATGTTGGCCATCACCGCCTCGACCATGTTCCCGCCGCCGAGCAGGTCGGCCTGCAACCGCGCCTCGATCGCCAATCCCTCGCCGGGGGGCAGCGCCGTTCGGCCTTCGAATGCGCTATTGCTTCGGTTGCGACATGACAGACACGTTTCCAGGCCTTCCCTGGAGTAGAAGAACTGCCTTGCCAAAGTCTGTATCAGCCTCACACGCAATTGAATAAACGGTTCCTCCGTCTTTTGAGAGAGTCATCGCGCACTTGCCTCGTGCCGGAATGCGCTTGGATGTCATATCGGCTGATCCAATAAGGAGGCTGTCAACAATCATTCCGTAGTGCTGGCTGTCAGCCTGCAAGTCTTCTCCGCCGGAGAAACCAATCGTTCCAATGTCAGTTGGGATGTTGATGCTCACCCTACCGGAGGACTGAAAAGCCATGTACATCACTTGCTGGCATGTTTGCTGGGGCTGTGACCCGATCGAATACACGCAGGTGTCAGCACGAATTCCCACTGTTTGATCAGAGTTAGCCAAAGCCAATCCTGCGTAGCATACTAGCCCGACCACACTGGTCAATATCGCCTTACGCACCTTCATCTGGATCCCTCCTCGCTTTAACGGAACTTCGGCGCGCGTTTGGCCATATTGGCCATCACCGCCTCGATCATGTTCGCCCCGCCGAGCAGATCGGCCTGCAACCGCGCCTCGACCGCCAATCCCTCGCCGGGCGGCAGCGTCCAGGCCTCGCGCACCAGCGCCTTGGCGGCCCGCACCGCATCGGGCGAACGTTCCGTGATCGCGGCGGCCAGGGCCCGTGCCTCGGCCAGCGGGTCGGCGGCGATCCGGGCCAGCAAGCCGAGCACCAGCGCCTCGGGCGCCTCGACCACGCGGCCGGTCATCATCAGCTCCAGCGCCTGATCGGCGCGCAGCAGGCGCGGCAGGCTTTGGCTGATCCCCATGTCGGGGATCAGGCCCCAGTGCGCCTCGCGCACCGAAAGCCTTGCGTCGGGCGCGGCAATGCGGAAATCGGCGGCCAGGGCCAGTTGCAGACCGGCGCCGTAGGCGACCCCGTCCAACGCCGCGATGACCGGCACGGGGAGTTGCGACCAGCCGGTGCAGGGCGCCTGAAAGCGGTTGGGCGCACCCTGCGGCACGTTCAGCATCTCGGCCTTCAGGGCGTCGAGGTTGCCGGCGAAGGACTGCATCACCGAGAGGTCCAGCCCCGAGGAGAAGCAGCCCCCCGCCCCGCGCAGGATCACCGCGCGCAACCCGGGCGTTTCGGCCAGCCGGGCCGCAGCATCGGTCAGCGCCGCGAACATCTGCAGGTTCCAGGCGTTCTTCACCTCGGGCCGGTCGAGCGTCACCACCGCCAGCCCGTCCGCATTGATCACCACATTGACCGGTTCGCCCATCGCATCCTCCCCCGGACCGCGCCAATCGTGCACGGCGCGGGCCATCACTCCCAGCCGCCGCGCGATCGGCTGACGCAAGGTCAGGCGTGGCCGATCGCCGGGGCGCCAAGGCAGCTTGCCCCGACCTGTTCCACCGCGAAGGTGGCGTGGTCGATGCCGAAGTCGCGTTCCAGCATCGCGCGCACCCTCGCGCTGACCGCAGCACCTTCATCCGCCACCACCAGATGCGCCTCGCACGAGGTTTCGTGTTCGTCGATCTGCCACAGATGCAGGTGGTGCACGCCCGTCACCCCTTCGATCGCCGCGATCCGCGCCAGAACCTCGGCGGCGGCCAGGTCGGGCGGGGCGCCGAGCATCAGGATGCGGATCACCGGGCGGATCTCGTGCAGCGAGGTCCAGAGCATCCAGCCAGAGATGCCCAGCGTTGCCAGCGGATCGACCAGCCGCCAATCGTAGCGCAGGATCAGCACCCCGGCGACCACGACCACCAGCGAGGTCGCCGCATCGCCCGCGTTGTGCAGAAAGGCGGCGCGGATGTTCAGGCTGTCCTTCGCCAGCCGGAAGGTCAGCAGCGCTGTCGCCGTGTTGACCAGAAGCGCCAGCGCAGCCAGAACAACCACCGTCCAGCCCTCCACCCCCGGAGGATGGATCAGACGAGGCACCGCCTCGGCCGCGAGCCAGAGCGAGATCACGATCAGCGTGGTGTAGTTCACCAGCGCCGCCACGAGTTCGGCGCGGCCGTAGCCGAAGGTCATCACGGCATCCGCCGGGCGCCGGGCGATCCGCCGGGCGGCGAAGGTGAGGACCAGCGTCGCGGCGTCCGACAGGTTGTGCACACCGTCCGCGATCAGCGCGACCGACCCGGCAAAGAGCCCGCCCGCGATCTGCGCCAGCGACAGGCCGAGGTTCGCCGCCACGGCCGCCGACATGTTGCGGTCGCCGGTGTCGATGTGAGGGTGGTGGTGGTCGTGCGGCATCTTGGCCTCCTGCGGCACGCTCCCTCGCGGGTCGGGCGCTGTCAAGCGCGCACCGCTTGGCCTGGGCAGGGCGCGGGAGGCTTTGACACCGGGCGCCAGTTGGACGACCGTAGCCTCCAGACCAAAGGGAATCCTGCAATGTCCGATCCTCTCGCCCTCATCGTCGGCGTCGGCGATGGCCTTTCGGCCGCGCTTGCCCGCGCTTTCCGTGCCGAGGGCTACCGGCTGGCGCTGGCCGCGCGAAACGTAGGGAAGCTCGGGCCGCTGGCGGCCGAGACGGGGGCCACCTGTCACGCCTGCGACGCCGCTGATCCGGCGGCGGTCACGGCGCTGTTCGCGGCGCTGGATGCCGCGCCGCGGGTGGTGGTCTACAACCCCTCGGCGCGGGTGCGCGGCCCGCTGACCGACCTCGACCCCGAGGGCGTGCGCCACGCGCTGGAGGTGACGGCGTTCGGCGCCTTCCTCGTCGGGCAGGCCGCGGCGCGGGCGATGCTGGCGTCGGACCCGGTGGCGGGGGTGCGCGGCACGATCCTGTTCACCGGCGCCTCGGCCGGGGTGAAGGGGTTTCCGCAGTCGGCCCCCTTCGCGATGGGCAAGTTCGCGCAGCGCGGGCTGGCGCAGTCGATGGCGCGTGAATTGCACCCGAAGGGCATCCATGTGGCCTGGATCAACATCGACGGCGGCATCCGCAATCCGGGGCGGGTGGAGCCTGAGGGCGCGCCGGACTCGATGCTGGACCCGGCGGCGATCGCGGCGACCTATGTGGCGCTGGTGAAGCAGGGGCGGTCGGCGTGGAGCGAGGAGATTGCGGTGCGGCCCTGGGTGGAGCGGTTTTGATCCTTCCCTCTCGTCCGAACCGTCGCAGGTGTGCTCAGTGAACTATGGTAAGTTCGCCCAAGAAACGTGATCCAGAGTGCCATCAGCCTTGATGAAGTCCGAACGTCGGGCTGTTATCAACTCGAACCCTTGAATGCGTTGCCCAGACTCATCAGGCGCGCCACGCCCCTCGCGTATCACCCCGCCAAAGACACAAAAGGGCTCATGATCAGCATTCAAGAAGTTGCGAAGGAGCGGGCCTCCGCTAATGCCCCCAAAATTGTAGTCCTCTGGTGGCAACCCCTGTCCTAGTGTTCTGAGTCTGACGCTTGCTACCTGTTTCCTCTGACTTCATCGAGTTTGTTCAGCGCGCGTCGTTCACGGGTGAGGATGTCTTCGGCTGTTTTGGTCCAAGTAAACGGCTTTGGTTTTGTGTTGTGCTGCCCGAGGTAGTCG